>CAZOEV010000136.1:0-6981 GCA_964578915.1 uncultured Lentimicrobiaceae bacterium | reverse complement strand
CCGAAGCCACCAGCAGCACGGTGATGATGTTTTATAAGCATCCTAAAGAAGAAGTGCTGACCATAAACGACTATAAAGAGCAACTTATTCAGGAGCTATATAGCTCAATGATCATCAACAGGCTGAATGAGTTAAGCCAAAAAGCTGAGTCGCCTTTTGTGTATGCTTACACCTACTACGGTGGATTCTTAGGCAGGGCTTTGGATGCTTATGCCTCTAGCGCAGCCGCAAAAGAAAACCAGATAGAGGAAACGCTGGAAGCCTTAATTATTGAAAATGAACGTGTAAAACGTCATGGATTTACGCCTTCTGAACTTGAAAGAACTAAAAATGAATTAATAAATAGACTGGAACAACAAGCGAAGGAAAAGGACAAAACCAATTCGTCAGCTTATGTGAATGCCTACACCCAACATTTTCTGGAAAACAATCCTATCCCGGGCATTGAAAACGAGTTGATTATTGCACAGGAATTGCTTCCAAAAATTAATTTACAAGAGATCAATCGCAAAGCTATAAAATGGATTACCGACGAAAATATGGTGGTTGTGGTTACTGCTCCCGAAAACGAAAGCATCTCTGTACCAGACAAAGCGGCTATTTTAGAAACGATAAATCAAGCAAAAAATACCGAAGTTGAGGCGTGGGTTGATAGTTTTAAAGATGAGCCACTGCTATCGAAAATGCCCCAAGGCGGCAAAATTGTGAGCGAAGAAACCGATGAAGAGCTTGGCACAACACGCCTTAAACTCAGCAATGGCATTGAAGTAGTTTTAAAACCTACTGAGTTTAAAAATGATGAAATTTTAATGTCAGCTTTTGGCTGGGGTGGTAGTTCAATTTTTGAAGACGAAGACGCTTTTGCCGCCAGCAATATTGCGCGTGTGGTGGAAGCAAGCGGTTTAGGTAATTTCAGCAATCCGGAATTAGATAAAAAGCTTAGCGGCATTAATGCCAAGCTTCGTGTTAGCATCGACGACATCAAACAAGGACTTAGTGGCAATACTACTCCGGAAGATTTTGAGACCTTGATGCAGCTTGTAACGCTTCATTTCACAGAAGCCCGGCGCGATCAGGAAGCCTTTAACGCCTACATTTCGCAGCAAACAAATCAATATAAATTTATGCGGGCAAACCCACAGGTGATTTTTTACGACACCCTTTATAAACTTGCCACTTCAAATAGCCCAAGAATGGTAATAATCCCAACAGAAGACCAATTGCAAAGCCTTAAAGCGGAAAAAATTTACGCGATGTATGACCGTCTTTTTAGCACGGCCAGCGGCTTTACCTTTGTTTTTGTGGGAAATATCGACAGCGATACCATCAAGCCTTATATAGAGAAGTACCTTGGCAGTTTGCCAACAACGCAAAAAGCCTCGAAATGGGAAAACCGAAGTCCACAATTCCCTGAAGGCATAACTGATGTCACTGTTTATGCTGGAACAGAGCACAAAAGTATGGTAGCCATAATGATGCAGGCGCCATTTGACTGGTCAGCAGAAAACCGGCTTCATTTGTCGCAGATGATGAAGGTGCTTTCGATTAAGCTACGCGAAAATATGCGCGAAGACCAGGGAGGCGTTTACGGCGTGGGAGCGCGTCAGGACAACGACCAATATCCAGAAGCTGAATATTCCATCAGCATCAATTGGGGAACCAATCCAGAAATGGTTGACACGCTCACAAAAGCTGTTTTCCAGGAGATGAACCGACTAATTGATGAAGGTCCTACCGCTGAAGATTTGGCCAAAGTGAAAGAAACAAGTATCCGCGAACGCGAAACCAATGAAAAGCAGAACAACTATTGGCTATCAGCGATAAGTTTTGCAGAGCAAAATGCTATGCCCATACATAGCTTTGAGGCATTTAAGGAAAAAATTCACGGCCTTACTGCTGAACAGATTCAGGCCGCTGCTCGCGAATTCCTAAAAACAGATCATTACCTGCGTTTGGTGCTTAAGCCAGAGGCTATGCAGCCAGCAGCTGGAAACGAAAATTAACCCTTTTACAAGAAATATTTCAAGCTCTGCAATTTGATGCTTTACACTTCAAATTGCAGAGTTTTTTATTGCTTTGAAGCATTGCTTGTGCAAAAAAATCAATACACAAACATAATAGCATATCTCACTTCCTTAGGTAAGCTATTGAACTGCTGCAATAACAAACCATATTTCTAATTGAAAAAAAATCAATTACTTTTGCGATAAATAAACAACTATGAGAAGTTTTTCGCGCCTGATGCTGCAACTTGCCGGTTGGACGATTGTTGGCGAAATACCGGAGCACATAAAAAAGTGTGTTATACTGGCCGCGCCGCACACCAGTAATTGGGATTTTATTATTGGTAGGTTAGGTTATTATGTGCTGGGCGTTCAGGTTAAGTTTCTCATCAAAAAAGAATCCTTTCAAAATCCACTCGGCGGTTTATTGAAACGTATGGGCGGCATTCCAGTTGACCGCGGTCGCAGCAGCAACCTGGTAGAGCAAATTGCGCTGCTGTTTCACAAAGAATCACAGCTAAATGTAGTGGTCACACCCGAAGGCACTAGGAAACTGACGACAAGGTGGAAAAAAGGTTTCTATTATATCGCCCTAAAGGCGGATGTGCCTATCGTGTTCGGATTTCTGGATTATTCTAAAAAGGAAGTTGGCTTTGGCCCTGCTCTGATGCCAAGCGGCAATTTCGAGAAAGACTTTGAAGTGATTACTTCTTTTTACGCACAAAAAACAGCTAAATTTCAAGAGAACTTCAACTTAAGTCCGCAAAATCGTAGCACAAATACTGAATAAACTTCTTACGCAATAAAGCCGCAGAAACCATTATAATTTATACATTTGCAGCCGATTTCAACCCAGCAAAGGAGAGATGGCAGAGTGGTTGAATGCGGCGGTCTCGAAAACCGTTGTCCGTCATCGGCGGACCGGGGGTTCGAATCCCTCTCTCTCCGCAAATTAAAAATGCCCATTTTTTGGGCATTTTTGTTTTGGGACATTCATAAAAATCATTTATGCAATTTTTAAAGCCTGTTTAAAGCAGTTTTCTCGGAGAATTAATAGCTTACAAATTCAATTTTATTTAATTTGGCGGGTGGAATAGATAGCTTTACCTGTTTTACTATTTTGGGAACCCCAATTCGCACTTTGGCTTAAAAAAATCACCCTCATCCATCAGAAAAAACCCTTTTCCACGTTATACTTTCAAATCAATTCAATGATTTAAAATCATTTCTTGGCTGGTTGATGGTTTTTGGGTTAATTTGCAGTCTCATTTCACTACAATATATTATGCAGGAAAGCATTCTGATTCTCGATTTTGGTTCACAATACACACAGCTGATAGCCAGACGGGTACGCGAGCTAAACGTGTATTGCGAAATTCATCCCTACAATCATATTCCCGAAATTACGGAACATAAAAGGTGTAATCCTTTCGGGAAGCCCTTTTTCGGTGCGTGATGCAGAAGCGCCAAATCCAGATTTAAGCCAATTGCGTGGCAATTTGCCACTTTTAGGCGTTTGCTATGGTGCACAGCTTATGGCTCAGCATAATGGAGGAAAGGTAGAGGCCAGCAATACAAGGGAATATGGCCGTGCCAAGCTCAATTTCGTGGACCAAAGCTGTCCGCTGGTAAAAAATATGAGTGACGGTTCTCAGGTATGGATGTCTCACGGAGACACCATTTTAGATCTGCCTTCCAATTTTGAAGTGATTGCTTCAACCCACGATGTGAAAGTAGGTGGATATCACATTGAAGGGGAAAAAACTTATGGTATTCAGTTCCATCCCGAGGTGTATCATTCTACTGAAGGCATGGTTTTGCTTAAAAATTTCGTAGTTGATATTTGCGGCTGCTCGCAAAACTGGACGCCTGATTCTTTTATTGAAACACAGATAGAAGCACTCAAGCAAAAACTTGGCAATGACAAGGTTGTACTGGGATTGAGCGGCGGCGTGGATTCTTCAGTAGCGGCCATGTTGCTGCATCGTGCCATAGGCAAAAACCTATATTGTATCTTTGTGGATAATGGGCTGCTGCGCAAAAATGAGTTTGGAAAAGTGATTCATTCCTACCGCGATCTGGGTTTAAATGTAAAAGGAGTTGACTCCTGCGATCGATTTATTGATGCCTTAAAAGGCGAAACCGACCCGGAGAAAAAACGTAAAATCATTGGCAATACTTTTATCGAAGTGTTTGATGAAGAAGCCCATCTCATTGAAGATGTGAATTGGTTAGGGCAAGGAACCATTTATCCTGACGTGATAGAATCCATTTCAGTAAAAGGACCATCTGCCACCATTAAATCTCACCATAATGTGGGCGGCTTGCCCGATTTTATGAAGCTAAAAGTGGTGGAACCGCTCAACACACTTTTTAAGGACGAAGTGCGGATTATTGGCAGACAGCTTGGCTTGCCCGGCTTTATCATTGACCGCCATCCTTTTCCTGGCCCTGGATTGGGTATCCGAATTTTAGGTGATATCACCGCTGAGAAAGTGCGGATTTTGCAGGAAGTTGACGATATTTATGTGGAAGGCCTGATAAAACATAAGTTATACGACAAAGTGTGGCAGGCAGCAGCCATTTTATTACCTGTGCAATCAGTTGGTGTGATGGGTGATGAGCGTACTTACGAAAATGTTGTAGCTTTGAGAGCTGTTAGTTCAACCGATGGCATGACGGCAGATTGGTCGCATCTGCCTTATGAATTTCTAGCAGCGATATCTAATGAAATAATCAACAAGGTGAAGGGGGTTAACAGGGTTGTTTACGACATCAGCTCAAAACCACCAGCCACCATTGAATGGGAATAAAGTGAAATTGAAACCTTTAACTATGAAGCTTTTAAGTTGGCAAAATTCGGGACAAAAAATCCTTGCAGTTATCCTGCTGCTCCTGCTTGTCTCAATCAATTCGCTTGTGGCGCAAACTCCAGTCACAAAATCGACAACTATTGAGCAATACAATGGAAAGTCCTATTACCTGCATACCGTTTTGCCTCGTCAAACTTTATACAGCATTGCTAAAGCTTATAACGTTGATCAGCAGTCGGTTATCAATGTAAATCCCGATGCTAAAAGCGGCCTGCGAATCAGTCAGGTGCTGCGAATTCCCACTGGCATCAATGTGCAGCCTACAACTACTTATACGCCTGCACAAGCAGCAAAAACGCCAACTAATACAACTAAAGCAAGCGGAGAAATAGACTATGCCAACGATTATGAAACCATATATCATGTAGCTAAACAAGACGACCGCTTTAGCTATATCGCTGATATTTATCTGGTTTCAGAATATAATATCCGTCTGGCTAATCCCACAATCAAAGAACCTATTGCGGAAGGCGAATATGTTTTGGTACCCATTGCACCAAAAGAAAACAGACCTCCTGTAACAATACAAGAAAGATTTCAGCGCACAAATTTTGACCCATTTACCAACCCAGCTCCGAAGGAAAAACCACAGCCAGTAATTGCTGAAACCTCTACCAGCACGACACCGGTAATGATTTCGCAATTTGATAACAGCAGCAGTCAGCAAAAAGCACCGACGATGGTTGAGCCTTTTAGCATTCCGAAAGATGCCCAACCAAAAACCGCCGAACTAGGCACAAGCATTAATCCTAAAGCTGCACTTGTTGGTGAGCAACATATCGTAAAACCAGGCGAAACGCTATATAGCATAAGTAAACAGCATGGCTTGAGCACCGAATTATTGATCGGGCTGAATCCAGGAATTACGAATGGTGTGAGGGCTGGACAGGTTTTGCTTTTACCTGAAAAAACAGTTAAAAATACGAATCAAAACCCGCAAAGCGAAAGCCAGTCTGACAGCCTTCTTATTCATATAGTGAAAAAAGGAGAAACGCTTTATCGCATCTCCAGAAATTACGCGGTAAGCATTGTAAAGCTTAAGCAGTTGAATCCAGGGCTTACTACTGATCTTCGTCCGGGACAGCAAATAGCTGTTCCTAAAAAAAAAATAACCCGCCCCTATCTGATACACGACGTTGAGGAGAGAACACGTACCAAGCGTTTGGCTAGAGATTTTGATGTAGATGCTGATGAAATCTATTTTCTCAACCCTACTATTGGCCGCAAAGTTTATCCTGGCCAGCTTGTAAAAGTGCCACTTTTGCCTGGCATGGAAACAGCACCAATAGAGCCAGAAGCTATTGAAACACCTTCAGAAATTGAAGAAGAAATCATAAGCGAAACAGCCGAAGAAAATGTTTTTGAGATAGGTGACTGCATCAGAGGCATTTACCACAGCAACAAAACTTTCAAGGTGGCGCTTATGATTCCGCTTTATTTGGAAGAGTATGAAAATCTGCTTTGGGACGTTAAAAGCACTGAAAGTAACCTACTTAGCAATAAACCTTTCTCGTTTCTTTCTTTTTACGAAGGCTTTCTTATTGCTGCTGATAGCATGGCCAAAACGCAAGGGCTTAAGCTGGATTTAAAAGTGTATGATGTGGATATGGATTCCCAAAAAGTTTACGACGCCATAGATGATTCAGACCTACAAGAAGTAGATTTGATCATTGGTCCGTTTTTTAACAAAGCCTTTGAAGTGGTTGCCCCTTTTGCCCTGCGCTATCAAATCCCTATTGTAAATCCCTTTACCCAGCGGATAGAGACAACCCTAGACAATCCGGCCATCATCAAAATAAAACCCAATATGGCGGCGCAATACGATCAGTTAGCCGACTTGATTATTGAACGCTACCCCGATGCAAATATCTATATTTATCGTGCTCATGCCTACAAACATGTAGCTGAAGCTGAGGCACTCCAAACCAAAATTCAGGAACGCATTGCGCCGATGGTTCCTATTTCGGCGGCCACCATTAGTCGCGTAGCGAAAGCGCGTTCAAAAAAAATGGACTTGCAGGATGCATTAGTGCCTATAATCCGTGTCGAAAGACGTGAATTTTATCCTTCTGAGTTGGAAAACAGACCTTTCGATAGTATTTATT
>CAZOEV010000135.1:0-6993 GCA_964578915.1 uncultured Lentimicrobiaceae bacterium | reverse complement strand
CAGGAAAAGTAACACCCCATTCCGATATCCAGTCGTCGCCCTGACGGTAGCGGCGGTAAAATTGTGTCTCAACGCGGCCACCAATCTGCAAAGCCACCTTATCACCTACTACACTCATTCCTGGTATTGCGCGTGCACCTTTAATTTCGGCTGACGACCACAATAAACGACCAGTATGGATATCGTATTTCTTTACATACTGGCTTTTTTTGCTTGACATATCTAGCACATACATATCATCGCCTACAATAACAGGATCAGCTACAGCACCATACACGCCAAATTTCTGACTTCCCGAAGGTGCCTTAGCGATATCAGCAGTAAAGTCGAAAGCTGCCGACCATAGGTTAGCACCGGTATTATAATCATACACCTGCATTCCATTCATGCGCAGAAAAACCTTGTCATCGCTCACATCTAATTGATAAATAAATTCCTTTGTTAGCACCTTGCGTTCAGCACGTCCAACATAGGTGTTCTCCCACAAGATTTCGCCGTTAACCATATTGATGCGTGCTATCTGGTTTTTAAATCCGGTAAAGAAAGCCATAAGGCCGCTTGGCATAAAATTCAACGTCACCAGGCTCCTGTCAGCGCTGCTGTATACGTATTGCCCTACCGTTCCGCTAAATTTGGATGTATTCCACACTTCTTCGCCGGTGCGGGTCTTGATAAATACAAGCTGCTTTTTAAGCGAGATTGCAAACCCGTCTTCTTCAGGAATATAAACAACCACTTCTTCGGTAACTTCTTGGTATTTATCGCTGCTCCACAGTAAGTCACCAGATAGCATATCGATACAAGCAATCTGATCTTTGCCCATTTTACGGTCGAAAAGGAAAATGGTGTTCGACTCCCAGAAAGCCATCAGGTCGTCGACTTTACGGAGTTTGGGTGCGATATCTTTATAGGACTTCGACCAGATAACGCTTCCATCGCTGTTTTTAAATAGACTGATTTCCTTATCGTCAGCCGCAAAGCTATACGAATCGGGCTTATCAGAGATATCTGTTCCGTAATAATCAATTTTATGTCCGAGTTTGGTTTCCCAAACCAGAGTCATATCATCCTGCGCAAAACCAAATCGGCTTATAATGGCAAGGGTCATAAGGAAAAACATTTTTTTCATGGCTGTGAGGTTTTAATGAGTGAAATTGAACTGGTAACTAAATTTGTAGTCTTTGCCTTTAGGCATCTTAAAATCGAATTGCATGCCATGGACAAAATCTTTGAGTTTGTTTTGTGACGGAATAGAACCACCTTCATTGTTTTTAACGAAGACTGTGATTACCTTTCCTTTTTCGTGGATGGTAATATCGAACTGAAACAGTCCGGTTATTTGCTCTTTCTGTCCAAAGCGATAAAGCAGGCCTTCGGGAGCCATCATAGCCGAATCGAGCGCGGCAATAGCGCTTGCTTTGATCAAGGCGGGATCTTCTATCAAGGGTTTCTTTCCTGCATAAGTTGTAGCAGAAGCAAGTAGCAACAAGAGCACAACAAGGTACTTTTTCATAGTTTTTTTATTTATTGTTTTAGCTTCCAATAGATTAGGTGATTTCCATTGGTCATCACCACGGTTTTATTATCGGGAAGAAAGGCAAACGACATACGTCCGTCGCCAGGATTGAAGCCTCCATCCGTTTTTTCCCACAAACGGTACGACATCTCAAAGCGTTCGAGCAGTTTTCCTGTTGCAAAATCGTAAATGTGCAGCTCGGGAAACTTTGTTGAGCGCGACACCACACCAAAAAATTTGCCATCGGGACTCAGCTTGAAATCGGGTTCGTAGTTATACAGTGAAGTGAAGCCTTTTCGGAGAGCTTCGCCGCTTTTGCCATCAATGGTTGAGATATACGTTTGATAGCTTCCCACACCTGTCTTTACTTTGGTATGTGGCACATGCAAGCAAAAGAGCGTTTGTCCGTCGGGACTATATTCGAGCCTAAACACAATGTCGTAGAGGCTGTTTACGGTGTAAAGACGCTCCAAAGTTGTGGCATCATAAATGCTCAGCTGCTGTTTGTATTTGAGGGCAGCTTTGAGTGCTTTCTTGTTCTTTTTATAGTAGGCATCTTTTTTTAGCTCCGATTCGTCGGGCAGGTGCGATACCGCTATAAATCTGCCGTCGGGCGAAACAGCGAGTCCGTTGCTTGCTTTACTTACTTTGAACGCCTTAGTTTTGTGGCCCGTTGACAATTCCCAGAAAGCTACCTCATCGGAGGTAAGCGACACAGCATAATGGTTATCGGGCGAAAGTGCTACCGCATGATATTCGTCAAAACGTTTTACCACCCTACCTGATGCTGATTCTATCACCTCAAAGTTTACTTCGCGGTCGTTGTTGGGCCGGTAATCAAGGTAAAACAACTGTTGGAGCAAGATATGTTTGCCGTCAGTTGAATGGTTTACCGATGAGCCAGCATACCAATTGCCCACATCAAACTGCTCAATAACATTTCTGTTCCCGTAATCGAACTTATAAAAAGGAAAGCTTTGAATGCTGCTGATGGCAAGATAAGACTGATCAGGTGCCAGTTCGAGGCCGCAGATGATATGGCGTTCATCACCGATGCGAATGCGCTCGAATTCCATATTGCTCCCCTGCCCCATTGCAAAAAATGATGTGGTGACAGCAATCAATAACAGAATCAGTTTGTGTAAGGTTTTCATACTATCGTTATTAGTTATCAAAAAAACACAGCCCTTCAGGCTTGCTTAATTGTTGAAAACCTCAAAACATAAGGTATGAGCAAGCAGAAGTAGCTGTGAATTTATTTGTCCGGCCTAACGACCTAATTCCTTAAATGAGATTTTCAACAATCACAGTGCTAAATTACTCTAATGCAGAACTTCAATCTATCAGTAAGTAGTCGTGTTTTAGTAAGGTGTTTACCGTAGGAAGTGTTTTAGTAGAAAATATTATGTTTAACTTATTTTCATGTTCATTAAACAAAAAGTGGTTTTTACTGTTTAAAGCATAGTACTATCACTAATATAAACTCATCGTACTAATAAACTTGACAGATGAAAAAATTAAAAATGAATTTCAGAAATTTAGCTATCCTTTTTGCGGTAGTTACATTTACAACAGCCTGTGCCAGAGACAATAACAACTCAAAAGCAGTGGTTGAAGATCAAAAAACGATTGTTGGCATTGCTTCCGCAAATCCCGACTTTAGCATTTTGGTAGCTGCTTTGGACAAAGCTGGTTTGGTTGGCGTGTTGAATGGAACTGATGCCTACACCGTGTTTGCACCTACCAATGAGGCGTTTAAAGCTTCTGGTATTACCAGCTTGGATGGACTTTCAGCAGAAGCATTGACACCAATTTTGCTTAATCATGTTATCAAAGGGAAAATTATGTCAACCGATCTGGCAGCAGGTGACAATTATGCGCCTTCAGAAAATGCTACGGGACCTAACAACGCTAAAATTTCGCTCTATATCAACACAGCTAAAGGTGTGGTGATTAACAATGACGCCAAAGTAACAACGGCAAATCTGGAAGCGAGCAATGGCGTGATTCACGTAATTGACAAAGTGATCAGCGCTGATGTTGATGTGGTGGATATTGCCCTGCAAAACAGCAATTTCTCTTCACTTGTTGGCGCGCTTCAGGCAGCTGAAGGCGACCTAGTAAATGTGCTGAAGGGTGATGGCCCATTTACTGTATTTGCTCCGACCAATGCAGCCTTTGCAGCCATTTCGGGTGTTACAGCTACTTTAACTCCAGCAGAACTGGCCAATATATTAACTTATCATGTTGTGAGCGGCAATGTAACCTCCTCCATGTTGAGTGATAAAATGTCTGTAACGGCTTTAAACACTGGATCTTTCGAAATTGATCTAAGCGGCAGCACGCCAAAGATTATTGATGGAGCTGGAAACTCTGTTGCCATCGTTTTAACTGACGTTCAGGGAAAAAATGGCGTTGTACATGTTATTGATGCAGTGTTACTACCATAAATGATACTGTTTTTGATTTAATTCAGGGGCGAACTTCGGTTTGCCCTTTTTTTTTGCTTACAAATTCGCAAAGTCTGGTGCAGCTACAATATTTGCGCCAGCAGGACGTCGATTTTTGAAGCAGCTGTTAAAATGCTTCCTGCGAAATACGCCCGTCTGAAATTAGCTTACGAAGCTTCTTGTTAACCCCGGCATTTATGCCGGGGGCAAATGTACAATCGCATAATGGGCTTTAGCCCTGACAATTATCTTAATAAATTAGCTGTACTAGGTTGATGGCAGGGCTAAAGCCCAATTCGCAATGCAATGCTATAACTCCGGCCTAAAGACCGGAGTTAATCAAGAAGCTTCGGCATATATGCTGGTACATTTTCTTATTATGTAGTTACATATCAGCGACATACAAGTCTAAACGACTTTTACTTGTCGCCGTATAATCCCACCCTGACTGTATCCAAAAAATTCCTAAATTAACCGCCTGAAAAGAATAACACTGCACTGATGAAGATAAACCGATTGAAACCTAGAAAGGCACTGAATAAAGCCTTTTTAAAAGTGAAGCCTAACCGGACTGAAATAGAACATTTCAAGGAGAACCTGATGCAGTTGCTCGATAGAACGAACGACACCGAATCGGAAGAGTTTCACAAAAACCTGGTGATCGATTTCTTGAAAAAGACCTATTACGAACCAAACCATTTTGTGAATACCAAAGGACGAAATGACCTTGTAATACATAATGGCGACAAAAGAAGTAGTTCGGTTGGTGTGATTCTCGAAGCGAAAAAGCCAACCAACAGAGCGGAAATGTTGCGCCCTTCAGCCGAAGGCGACAGCCCACAACAAATATTGGCAAAACTCAATACAAAGGCTTTTCAGGAGTTGGTGCTGTATTATCTGCGCGAAAGAATTACGGAGAAGAACCTGGAAGTGAAACACCTGGTAATCACCAATATCAACGAATGGTTTATTTTTGACGCGACCACTTTCGATCGGCTTTTTGCCCAAAATAAAAACCTCGTAAAACAGTTCAACGACTTTGAAGGCGGCAGATTGGCGGACACCAAAACGGACTTTTTTTATAAGCAAATTGCCGAGCCTTTTATTGCCGATATCAAAAGTGATATTGAGTTTACGTATTTCAATTTGCAGGATTACCAAAAACCCTTGCGCAATGCGGACAAGGCCGACGACAACAAACTGATTGCGCTGTTTAAGTTACTCTCGCCCGAGCACCTGCTGAAACTACCTTTTACCAACGACAGCAACAGTCTCGACAAACGTTTTTACAGCGAGTTGCTGCATATAATCGGTCTCACGGAAACCAAAGAAGGCAGCAAAAAGCTGATTGAACGACACAAAGAAGGCGAGCGAAATACGGGAAGTATTATTGAAGACACGATTATTCAGCTGGATAGCCTGGACAAAATCAGTCGGCTGGAACGGCCAAGCCAATATGGCAATTCCAAGCAGGAAAAGCTGCTGAATGTGGCGCTGGAACTCACGATTACATGGATAAACAGGATTTTGTTTTTGAAGCTGTTGGAGGCGCAACTGATCACCTACCACCAAGGCGACAATGCGTATGCCTTTCTCAATCTGGACAAGATAAAAGACTATGACGACCTGAATAGCTTGTTTTTTCAGGTGTTGGCGCGAAAGCATGCCGAAAGAAATCCCGATGTAAAGCAACTCTTCGAGCAAGTGCCTTACCTCAATTCTTCGCTTTTTGAACCCACTGAAATTGAGCAAGCTAGCTTGTTTATCAGTAACCTGAAAGACGACAAAACCATTCCCATTATTGCATCAACGGTGCTGAAAAACGCGCACGGCAACAAAAGAACCGGAAAACTGACCACGTTGGAATACCTGTTTGAGTTTTTGAATGCGTATGATTTCAGTAGCGAAGGTTCGGAGGAAATTCAGGAAGACAACAAAACGCTCATCAACGCCTCGGTGCTTGGCCTGATTTTCGAGAAGATAAACGGCTACAAAGACGGCTCGTTTTTTACGCCCGGTTTTATCACCATGTATATGTGTCGCGAAACCATTCGCAAGGCCGTTGTGCAGAAATTTAATGAAACCAAGCAATGGGATTGCAATGACTTAGACGCACTTTACGACAAAATTGAAGACCGACAAGAAGCCAACGAAATCGTAAACAGCATCAAAATTTGCGATCCGGCGGTGGGTTCGGGACACTTTTTAGTTTCCTCATTGAACGAGCTGATCGCCGTGAAAAACGACCTGAAGATTCTGCAAGATCGCGACGGAAAACGCCTGAAAGAATACCAGGTGGAAGTGGTGAACGACGAACTGATTGTAACAGACGAAGAAGGGGAATTATTTGATTATCATCCCAATAATAAAGAAAGCCAGCGCATTCAGGAAACGCTGTTTCACGAAAAGCAAACCATTATTGAAAACTGCTTATTTGGTGTTGACATCAATCCCAATTCGGTAAAGATTTGCCGCCTGCGGCTGTGGATTGAGCTGCTGAAAAACGCCTATTATGTAAAGTCGCCCGGCCAGGCGTCTCAAGCCAGTGCGTCTCATCAGGAGTTACAAACGCTGCCAAATATCGACATCAATATCAAGTGCGGAAACTCGCTGGTGAGCCGTTTTGCCATTGATGCCGACCTAAAACAGGCGCTCAAAAAAAGCAAATGGACTATTGATAGTTACCGCGCCGCCGTTGACACTTACCGAAACGCCGAAAACAAGGAACAAAAACGGGAAATGGAACGCCTGATTGCCGATATTAAATCAGATTTCAGAAGCGAAATATCCTTGAACGATCCCAAAGCCAAAAAGCTTTACAAACTTTCGGGCGAACTGTTTCAAATGACCAACCAGCAACGGCTTTTTGAAATGAGCAAAAGCGAGAAAGCCGCCTGGAACAAAAAGCTAGAAAAGCTGACACAAGTCACCAAAAAGCTGGAAACAGAGATAGAAGAGATTAAGGCCAACAAAATTTTTGAGAACGCTTTTGAATGGCGCTTTGAATTCCCGGAAGTGCTGAATGAT
>CAZOEV010000134.1:0-7004 GCA_964578915.1 uncultured Lentimicrobiaceae bacterium | reverse complement strand
CAAGTTTTCATGCTACAATTCTGCTTCGTAAATATATACGGTGAGCACGGGTCCAAACAACTCTTCCGTCATAGTAATATAATGAGGATCAGTTGTTAAAATTACAGTAGGCTCAATAAAATATCCTTTGGATTTATCATAATTCCCACCAAAAATAATCTCAGCTTCTTTATCTTTCTTGGCATTGTCAATAAATAAAGAAAGTTTATCAAAGGAAGCCTGATCAATTACAGCACCCATAAAATTGGTAAAATCTTCAACTGGACCCATTTTAATTTCTTTCAGGTCTTTTTCCATCAGTGATTTCACTTCAGGCCAGATATTACTTGGGATATAAGCTCTTGAAGCAGCAGAACATTTTTGTCCCTGATATTCAAAAGCACCTCTCACCATAGCGGTTGCCACAGCTTTCGCATCGGCTGTTTTGTGCGCAATGATAAAGTCTTTTCCACCGGTTTCGCCAACGATTTTCGGGAAGCTCTTATAGTTATCAATATTATCGCTTATGTTTTTCCAAATTGTGGTGAAGACAGCTGTGGAACCGGTATAATGGATACCTGCAAATTCGGGATGTGTGAAAATAACTTTTCCGGCGGTGGGTCCTGGAACGAAAACCAGGTTGATTACGCCTTCGGGCAAGCCGGCCTCTTCAAAGATTTCCATTATAACTCTGGCGGCAAAAATTTGGGTGTTGGATGCTTTCCAAACTACCACATTACCCATCAATGCAGGTGATGAAGGCAAGTTGCCGGCAATAGCGGTAAAGTTGAAAGGAGTAAGTGCATACACAAATCCTTCGAGTGGGCGATACTCCATACGGTTCCAGATACCATGATCTGAAGTAGGTTGATCGCTATAAATCTGTGTCATATAATGCACATTGAACCGCAAGAAATCAGCAAGTTCGCATGCAGAATCAATTTCTGCCTGAACAATTGTTTTGGACTGTGCCAGCATAGTAGCGGCATTAATTTTAGCGCGAAAAGGGCCAGAAATCAGATCAGCAGCTTTAAGAAAAATGGCGGCGCGGTCTGACCATTCCATTGCTTGCCACTTGGTTTTTGCTTTAAGAGCAGCATCAATAGCCATTTTTACGTGTTCTTCACTACCTTGATAAAAATGTCCCAAGGTATGATTTGTATCATGCGGAGGCGCCATACGAACCTTTTTATCGGTTTTTATGCGTTGTCCGTCAATTACCATTGGCACTTCAATTTCCTCAGAACGCATCTGAGCTAACATCGCTTTCACTTCCTTGCGCTCAGGACTGCCTGGAGCATAGGTTTTTACTTTCTCGTTGAAAGGTTTAGGCACCTTAAAAAATCCACTATACATAGCTATAACTATATTTGATTTATAAAAGAGTAAAACTGGCACAAATTTACGAAATGCCGCCGGATAAACCGCTTAAAAATAATCAATTAAGTTACTGTTTTTCCTCAAAAAGCGGCTTTGTTATTACCGTAAAGTAAGGCATTGAATATATGCAACTTACGAATGCGAAAACGCTAATTTAGTGCGGGGAAAGCAATATTCACCGATAACTTTTTCGTATTTTTTTCGTAGATTTGCAGTGCCGATTGCCTTAATTCAACCAAATCAACTTTACTAGAGCTACTTACACTAATTGTAATCAAATTTTAAAAAATTTGTAACCCCTAATTTATGAACGCAAAGAGTAAACAAAAATTCAAACGGCTAGATAAGATTGCTATTACTGTAAAATCACACAGAATATTACGTCAATTACTTAAAGAAAATCCAGAGATTGAAGGTCTAATGAATGAGGCCAATGACAAGGAAGAAGCCGTGGAAGCTATGAGGCATTGGATTAGTCCTTATTTTGATAAGAATCCGCTTGCATTGGCGTATTA
The DNA here is from genome assembly GCA_964578915.1 of uncultured Lentimicrobiaceae bacterium. Taxonomy (GTDB): domain Bacteria; phylum Bacteroidota; class Bacteroidia; order Bacteroidales; family F082; genus UBA5536. The sequence continues at coordinate 5,130 of CAZOEV010000134.1, read as the reverse complement.
TTCAAATCATGAAAGCGGACGCGAAGCCTTCGACAAGCTAAACTGGTCGGATTATGGTGCCATCAGAATGATGGATTACATCCAAAACGCTGGACGAATTTTCGAGGACTTAAACTTGCGCGGCGATCTGGTGGGCAGCAATCCGATAAAATACTTGTGGCTTGCCGTTAAATACGGAACGGGTGGCGCTAATCACCACTTTTTCTATGATACGCTGATGCTTTTCAGGCAAATAAAAGGCATTTTAAAAAGAGAAATGCCTAACAGACAGCAGCTTCAAGAATGGATGGATCGTCACCCATCTGGGTTGGACGAAAAGATTATGAAAATAAGAAAACATAATCGCGACCGTATCATTAAGACCATCATAGAAAAAATGGAAGCCGGCGAACTGAAAAGCAGTCGCTACCAATTTGGCGAAGGAATGACGCCTGAACAAAAATTCCTATTGGCTTCCAATTGGTGGAACGATATAAATTTTCACCTGAAATTTGCGATCCGTTCACCTAAGATGCTCAACGAAATGCTAAACAATTCGCTGAGCACCAAAACAATGGAACTTCTGCACGAAGCAAAAGAAGCCGGCATTCCATTTTTTGTAAATCCTTATTATCTTTCACTACTAAATGTTAGCGAACCCGGTTTTGCCATTGGTTCTGATTTGGCTATTCGCGATTATGTTATATATAGCAAACAGCTAATCAAGGAGTTTGGGCAAATTGTTGCCTGGGAAATGGAAGACATTATTGAACCGGGCAAACCCAATGCAGCCGGTTGGATTTTGCCTACAATACATAATTTACATCGCCGCTATCCTGAAGTAGCTATCATGATTCCCGACACGGTAGGACGCGCTTGTGGCGGCCTTTGTGTGAGCTGCCAGCGGATGTACGATTTCCAGAGTGGCCACCTCAACTTTAACCTCGACAAGCTGAAACCCAAAGAAACCTGGCCACAAAAACTTCAAAAATTGATGGACTATTTTGAAGAGGATACCCAGCTGCGCGACATTTTGATTACCGGCGGTGATGCGCTGATGAGCAGTGATAAGTCGATGCACACTATTTTGCAGGCAGTTTATGAAATGGCCAAGCGTAAAAAAGAAAGCAACGAAAATTTGCCTGACGGTAAAAAAATTGCAGAGATTACGCGCGTTCGTCTCGGTACGAGACTTCCTGTATTTTTACCTCAAAGAATTACCAAAGAACTTATCGCCATTCTGGCTGACTTTAAGTGCAAAGGAACACAAGCAGGCATTAAACAATTTGTGATTCAAACGCATTTTGAAACAGCCATGGAAGTTACGCCTGAGGTAAAAAGAGGCATAGAAATGTTGCTTAGCGCCGGCTGGATAATTACCAACCAAATGGTTTTTACGGCAGCGAGCTCCCGCCGTGGTCATACTGCCAAGTTACGCAAGGTGCTCAATGATATTGGCGTTCTAACTTATTACACTTTTTCGGTGAAAGGCTACAAAGAAAACAGCCACAATTTTGCTACAAACGAACGTGCTGTGCAGGAACAGTTGGAGGAAAAGGAGTTTGGTAAAATCGATAGTAAATACAATGAAACCATAAGTAGCTTTGCGGAAAATGCTGAAAATATTGTAGAAAACATTAAGCAACTGCGCACACAAGCGGAAATTCCTTTTTTGGCAACGGATCGCAATGTGCTGAATCTTCCAGGGGTTGGCAAAAGCTTAACCTTTAGAACAATAGGAGTTTCAAGACATGGGCGCCGGATATTAGAATTTGATCACGACAGCACCCGTAAACACAGCCCGATTATTCACGAAATGGGTAAAGTTGTCATTATTGAGTCAAAATCCATTAGCGAATACCTAAAACAGATGGAAGATATTGGCGAGGATAAAGCAGATTACGAGAGCATTTTCGGTTATAGCATTGGCGAAACAGAACCTTTGCAACATATTTATCAATATCCAGAATACCCGTTTGACCTCACGGAAGAATATACGAACCTGGAACTGAGCGAAACCTTTATGGATATGGCAGATTAATATCCCGTACGAAACCAATAATTGTGTGTAAAGATGAATTAAATCTTAATATTTGCATACAATTAGCTTATTTTTGAACCAGATTTAGGCCTGGCATGAAACATCTATTCAGATATTTAATATTCGTTTTACTATTTAGCAGCTTGACTTCCTGCCATATTGGTCGTTTTTTCTATTATAATTATGCTGATGCAAAAGATTATAAAAAGTTTCCTTATCAAGAGATAAATCGCGATTCGACTAGCATGGATAAGACCTTTTTTAAGGCTATAAATAGCAGTAATAAAACATTTTATTATACCAATATTGATAATTCAAAAACTCCTTTATCAATTTACCTTGAAGACCATAAAACACTGGCATTTATAGTTATCAAGAAGGATTCTATTATTTATGAAAAGTATTTTGATGATTATGATTCAAGCTCAATAATACCAGTTTTTTCTATCGCCAAATCTTATGTTTCTGCGCTAGTGGGAATAGCAGTGGAGAAGGGCTTTTTTAAAAGCCTTGAAGATTCAGTCACAACTTATATACCAGATTTACAAGGAAAAGGATTAGATCAGATTAGTCTAAAAAACTTACTTGAAATGCAATCAGGCCTTAATTTTAAAGAAAAATACACTTCCCCTTTTGCTGATATGGCAAAATACTATTATGGAAAAAATCAAGATAGATATATTCAAAAACTAAAGTTAACTGAAACGCCCGGCATTTCATACAACTATCAAAGTGTAAATACTTTGCTATTGGGAATTGCGCTTGAAAATGCTACTGGAAAAAGTCCTTCCAAATTACTTGAGAATTGGATTTGGCAAAAAACCGATATGGAATTTGATGCAACTTGGAGCGTTGACAGCGAAAAAAATAATCGCATAAAAGCCTTTTGCTGTATAAATTTAAGAGCACGCGACTTGGCTAAGTTTGGAAAACTTTACCTAAATAATGGTAAATGGAATGGCGAGCAAATTATCCCAGAAAACTGGATATCAGAGAGTTTACGCATCCAAAACGACTCCAAAGATTCTGGTGGATTTCCATATACTTTTCATTGGCGCAGCCTAGAAGATGGTAGTTTTTTTGCTAAAGGCGTTTTAGGACAATATTTATTTGTTGACCCGCAAAATAACTTAATTATCGTACGTTTAGGAAAGTCCTCTGATAAAGTAAATTGGATTGCCCTTTTTCAGGATTTAGCAAAAAACAACGGCCTTAATTCAAAGTAAATGGATATTGAAATCTTCAGTTTTTAACTAGGATAACATCACTGAAAAGCGCAGATTTTTTTATCATTCTAGCAGAAAACACATGGCATTTAGAATAATTCTTAGCCAGCTAACAGTATTTAACTAAATTTGCTTTTATAAACGAATAGATACTGACAAACCAATTGCCTTATGGACACTGCATTAAAATTCAACGTATTAATTGTTGACGACCGCCCGGAAAACTTATTGACTCTTGAAGGAATACTTGAAAATGAGAACCTTAACATTATAAAGGCCAACTCAGGAAACGAGGCTTTAGGCATAATGCTGGAGCACAATGTTTCACTCGTTTTGATGGATGTTCAGATGCCTGGAATGGATGGTTTTGAGGTAGCTGAGATTATGCGAAGCAGCGAGCGCACTAAATTTATTCCCATAATTTTTATCACCGCGATCAGCAAACAGCGTCAGCATATTTTTAAAGGCTATGAATCGGGCGCTGTTGATTATCTATACAAACCACTTGACTTAGAAATACTTAAAAGCAAAATAAATGCTTTTATTGATTTCTTTCAACATAAAAATGCCTTAGAAGACACCACACGAAAACTAAGTCGCACCATTGCCGAACTCAATGATGCCAAAAAAGTTGCTGAAGAAGCCACTACTACAAAAAGTGCTTTTTTGGCCACCATGAGCCATGAAATAAGGACGCCATTAAACGGTATTATCGGTATGGCAGAGTTGGGATTGATGGACGACGAAATAAATGCCGTGCAGCGCGAACGCCTTCTCGACATAAAAACTTCTGGCGAATCCTTGCTTGAAATCATCAACGAAATCCTCGATATATCAAAAATTGAAGCTGATAAACTTGAACTTGAGGAAATTGAGTTTAGCATCAGAGACCTGATTCAAAAGGTTGTAAACCTCTTATCAGTAAAAATATTTCAAGAAAAGCTTGAGTTTGTTTGTGAAATTGACCCTGACTTGCCAGATACTCTCATCGGTGATCCCTTGCGGATTAGGCAAATACTCATCAACTTATTAAGTAATGCTGTTAAATTTACCGAAGAAGGAACGATCAGTATTGTTGTAAAAATGATAGAGCATATTGAAGAGCAAATCAGCCTTGAATTTTCTATTAATGACACCGGCATTGGCATTGAAGATACAAAACAAAACCAACTCTTCGAATCTTATACGCAAGCAGAAAAATCTACAACACGCACACACGGCGGCACCGGACTTGGTCTGAATATCTCGCAACGACTGGTGCAGCTAATGGGTGGAAAAATTAGCGTAGAAAGTGTTCTAGGCAAAGGAAGCCGTTTTTTCTTCAAAGTAAATATGATTACAGGTAACCAAAAAGATCAACCTTGGCATCTTAACCTTAAAAAACCTAACAAACAATATAACGTACTGGTAATTGACGACCATGAAAAATCTGCCAAAGTAATCACTAATCTACTTGATTATTGGGGTATTAAAAATACTTATGCTAGTGACTGCAGTACCTGTGTAAGTTTACTTCAAAATGAAAATTTTGACCTTGTACTAATTGATTATTACTTGAAATCAAAAACAGGTGTTGAAGTTGCTGAAGAGATTAAAAAAATGCTCGTTGACCAGCCAATACCGGAAATTAGGTTGCTTTCACCCTCAAAAGCTAGCATCGAAATTTTAAAACTGAAGAAAGCTCAAAAATATGAGTTTCTGACTAAGCCGGTGTTGCAAAATGATCTCCGCTCCGTGCTCATTACGCTTTTCGGTTCAAAAGAACAACAGCTAGAAGAAGAAAAGCAAAAACCAGCTGCTCCAATCACACCCGAAAAAGTATTGCAGATTTTGGTGGCAGAAGATCAGATTATTAATCGAAAAATTGTGGTTCAACTTTTGGAG
>CAZOEV010000133.1:0-7013 GCA_964578915.1 uncultured Lentimicrobiaceae bacterium | reverse complement strand
AAAACTTGAAGCACAGGCTACACCGCAAGCCGTGAAACAATCCATGCTTCCCGAACGCTATTTTCTGCTAATGAGTTTATTGGTTGGCTTACTGACTTTAGTTTTTATGGCTGATTTTAGCCTCGTGAGCGGTTTTTTCAGTCAATCAATTCAATTTGTAATCTCCTATTTTCAAAGCGAGCAAACGCTGATACCATCAGTTCTTGATGCCGTTCGGAATTTGCCTGCCTTGAGTTTGGTGATATTTCCTGCCATCGGATTGTTACTTTTAATGGAAAATTTATTGCAAAAAACGGGCTTCAAACATGCAGCCAAAATATTTTAACCCCGAAATGACACGTAAATTGCTAACCGAAAATATACTTTAAAATGCTTCCCTTAGCTATTGTTCCTGAACTTGAAAAACTGCTCAAAAATCACACCCAAAAAGAAGCAATAATCGACGAAACCACTGCGGTTGGCGGTGGTTCTATCAATGCGGCCTATCGCCTAAGCTATGCCGGAAAATCATTTTTCCTGAAATACAATAATGCTTCGCACTTTCCGAAAATGTTTGAAAAAGAAGCACTTGGCTTGAAATTACTTTCCGAAAGTCAAAGCTTGCGTATCCCACAAATTATTGGACATAGCAGCAAAGGACAAACTTCCTTTTTGCTACTGGAATATATTGAGCAAGGTCAGACCGACAAGCAATTTTGGGAAAATTTTGGACACGGACTGGCGAGATTGCATCGCAATTCGCATCCCACTTTTGGTTTGAATCACTCAAATTTTATAGGATCACTAGACCAGTTTAATACGTCAGAAACAAGCTGGGCAGATTTTTTTATACGTCAGCGGCTGCAACCACAAATTGAGCTGGCCAAACGCAATGCTTTGCTCTCTACCAAAATGCTTACAGATTTTGAAAAGCTCTTTATGCTTTTGCCTTCTTTATTTCCGGAAGAAGCTCCTGCCCTGCTACATGGCGATTTGTGGAGTGGAAACTTTTTATGCAGCCAATCAGGCGAAGCCGTGCTGATTGATCCGGCAGTCTATTACGGACATCGGGAAATGGATATTGGCATGAGTAAACTTTTTGGTGGTTTTCATCCGCGCTTTTACGAAGCATACAATACCGCCTGGTCACTAGAAAAAGGCTGGGAGCAGCGTATTGATTTGTGTAACCTCTATCCGTTGTTGGTTCATGTAAATCTATTTGGAGGAGGCTATGTGGGGCAGCTTGAGAGTTGCTTGACGAAGTATTTAAGATGATGGATTCAAAGATTCAAGGATTCAAAAATTCAATCAAAAATCGCTGTAAACCCCTATAGGTTTGTGAATTAGAAGGTGATCGAGCGAAGCCGAGAGCACCGAGCGACAGGATTCAAGGATCTACCTTTTTGCAGTCGGCAGGCAGGTTCAAAAATTCGTTTCACCCCTAAATCACTATTAAAACTTGAGAATTTCGAACTGATTGCACCGCCTAAACCATTCAGGATGAATTATTATAAGCTGGTAGTTTTAGGGTGTCTGCAAAAAATGTAATTTTGCGCCCCTGAACGGGCTTACAATCAAGCCCGAAAAACTTAAAACTGATCTCAATGGAAGCGTCCGAAAAAGAAAAGAAATCACTCAATTTTATTGAAACAATTATTGAAGAGGATATCAAAAACCGGAAAAATGACGCCAGGGTGCATACCCGTTTTCCGCCCGAACCCAATGGATACCTGCATATTGGACACGCCAAATCTATCTGTCTCAACTTTGGACTAGCCGAAAAATATAACGGAAAATGCAACCTGCGTTTTGACGATACCAATCCCACCAAAGAGGAGATGGAGTATGTTGACTCTATCAAGGCCGATGTGCAATGGCTTGGTTTTGAATGGAATGAGCAAGCGCTTTTCGCTTCCGACTACTTCGATCAATTATACGACTGGGCAGTGATGCTTATTAAAAAAGGCAAAGCTTATGTGGACGATCAGCCACAGGATTTGATCAGTCAGCAGCGTGGAACACCAACGCGCCCAGGCATTGAAAGTCCGTTTAGAAGCCGTAGCATTGACGAAAACCTGGCACTTTTTGAAGGCATGAAGCGAGGCGACTTTCCCAATGGTGCCAAAGTGCTCAGGGCTAAGGTTGACATGGCTTCTCCCAATATGCATAAGCGCGATCCTGTGATGTATCGCATCTTGAATGCGTCACACCATCGCACCGGCGACAAATGGAAAATTTATCCGATGTACGATTATGCCCACGGACAATCAGACTACCTCGAAGGCATCACACATTCGCTTTGTACGCTGGAATTTGAAGTGCATCGCCCGCTCTACGACTGGTTTTTGGATGAGCTGATCGACACCGATTACCGTCCGCGCCAGATTGAATTTGCCCGTCTCAACCTCAGCTATACCGTGATGAGCAAACGCAAACTGCTCGAACTGGTAAAAAACAAAGTTGTCAACGGCTGGGACGATCCACGCATGCCTACCATTGCTGGTTTGCGCCGCCGCGGATACACTCCGGCTTCGATTCGTGCCTTTGCCGACCGCATTGGCGTGGCCAAACGTGACAACACCATCGACGTTGGTTTGCTGGAGTTTAGTGTGCGCGAAGACTTGAATACGATTGCGCCACGCGTAATGGCCGTGCTGGATCCAGTAAAGCTGGTAATCACAAACTATCCCGAAGGGGAAACAGAACAGATCGAACTGATCAACAACCCAGAACAGCCCGAAGCTGGAAGCCGCAATATTCCGTTTAGCCGCGAGCTGTATATTGAGCGCGACGACTTTATGATAGATCCGCCAAAGAAATTTTTCCGCCTGGCTCCCGATAAGGAAGTTCGGCTAAAAGGCGCATATGTGATCCGCTGCGAAAGCTATGAGCTGGACGAAACCGGCGAAGTAAAGACAATTTATTGCACCTACGACGCCGAAACTCGTAGCGGCACTGGCACCAAAAACCCCAAAGTGAAAGGCACGCTGCATTGGGTAGAAGTCAATACGGCGGTGGATGCCGAAGTGCGGCTGTACGATCGCCTATTTAACGACGAAGACCCTGCAGGGCATAAAGAACAAGATGCTTTGGAGTTTTTGAACCCAGATTCATTGGAAATCAAGACAAATTGCAAGCTGGAACCCATGCTGGCCGATGTGCAGCCAGAAGATAAATTCCAGTTTCAACGTATTGGATATTTCTGTGTTGACAAAGACAGCAAAGCCGGACAACTGGTGTTTAACCGCACGGTTTCGCTGCGCGATACTTGGGCTAAAATGAACCAGTAAAACAAAAGCCAAAAAATTTCATTTTGAGGGAATATTATCCTGATAAATTACTACTTTTGCGCCTTCATTGCCCGATGGTGTAATTGGCAACACGTCTGATTCTGGATCAGAAGAGTTCAGGTTCGAGACCTGATCGGGCAACAAAATCCCTTCACGAAAGTGGGGGGATTTTTTTTGGTTAATACATGGACGAGTGGGAATTACAAATATACTTGACTATGAAGCGTTAGTATTCATTAACGCTTCTTGCTCAATCGTCTTTCTGTGTTTTTTAATAATGTTTGCTAAGCCTTTAATTTCCGGATAATTGTCAAAATTCAATCCTTTAACTTTCGGGTCGTTGAGTTGATTCACATAGTCTGAATAGTTTTTTGAATTACTTATTAAATTTTCAATGTTATTGGGAATGAAGTAATCACATCTATCAAAACCGATTTTATTTCGATATTCTGAAATGTAGATTCCAAGTCCTGAAAGGTCAAAGTCTCCAAAATGTAAATACTTATTTGGTATTAGTTTTAGCCATTCAATAAATGCTTTATTATTAAATCGCAATAGAAACAAAGGCTCAATTTCAACAAAATAATGTTTGTAATTTTCTATCAAATAAAACGTCTCTGGATTTTCAATTCCAACAACTGTTACATTCTCAGGAATAGTTAAGCTCATAAAATCTGAAATAAATAGTGAACTTCCTTTTAATGTTTTCAGTTGAATGTTTTCGCCATTGAGATTTCCTTCAATATCTTCGTATGTCCTAATAAAAAAGCCTGTATAAACTTTCGTTCTTTTTATTTTAGAGTCTGACGCAATTTGTGCTGATTCACTTTTGGTTGAGACAGGATTGTTTAATAAATGATAATAATCTTCAAGGTTTAGAATTCCAAAACGTTCTCTAATGAAGTTTCTAAGTTGTTCATTGTTATTTGTGTATACAATAAAACTATTTTTCTTTTTACTCTTTTGAAGAATGTTCTCTCCCAAAAAAATGTCCAGTAATTCCTTATTCTTTTTCGATTTAAACTGACCAATTGCAACGGTTTCTTTATTGGAAATAGTTATTAGTTTTTCTATAAATGAAATGGAAATATTCATCTGTTTTAGTTTTGAGCAATAAGACGATTAGCGTAGGTAATGCTATCAGAGGTTTTTTCAAAATCGTAAACATATTTGTAAGCCATTGCATTCGTTTCAATTGGTGAGCCGTTTATCATCCAAATTCCTCTGTCGTTTGCAAAATTAATCAGACTTTCAATATTTTTAGGATGAATAACATTTATCTCATCCATTATACAATGAAGTTTGAAGTCTTTTTGTTTTTTTGATGCTTTCTCTTTCAAGACATTCAAAAGCATAATGTAAAGCATGGCTTTTACTAAAACATCCGTGCCATTTGAACCAATATCAGCAAGTTTAGTCTGCCATCCGGTATCTTTATTATTTTCGACAACCCTGAATTTCAGTTCAAAAGTATCTTCAAGTGAAATTTCAATTTTGTTTTGTTCCTGTGCAAGATTTATCATTAGTGCAACAAGGAGCTTAAATGCTGAATCGTTATTCTCTTCCAAATTTAATCCAGTAAACAAATTTAATTCTCCAAAGCCAAATGGATTCTCAGAATGAAACTTCCTTATTTCCTCAAATGTCTGAAATACTTTATTTTCGCTTGGGTCAGCTTTAAGTTCAACTTTTTGGACAACTCCTACAAAATTATACTTTTCAAAATCCTTGTTCATCTTTGAAATTATATCATCAATTTCCTTTTTCTTGGATGAAAGTTGTTCAATATGCTTCACAATGAGGTTTATCAAATCTGAATGGTTCTTTTTGATATATTTCTTGAAATCATCAATCTTGTTTTCTGTTATAAAATCCTTTAAGTCATTTGCAAACGAGCGGTAGTCATTATCTTCATTAAAAGTTTTAGGAAAATTAAAAATATTGCCGTCTCGTAATGGACTAACAAACCGGTTAATCACCATTTTCAAATTTTTCATATTTTCGGAAATTGAAAATTGTAAATCTTTGATTTTGTTTATTAAAGCGGTTAATTTCTCATTCGTAGCAGTTTTATTTTCCTGTGTAATATAATACTCAACTTCAGAATAAAAATCTGAATTTATGAAATCATTAAAATCACTTTCTTGTTTTTTGAGTTCAGTAATACTTTCGTTAGATGCATTTAGTTTAATACGAAATTCAGACTCTTCATTTTCTGCAACTTGAATATCGTTCTGATGTTTGTTTTTAACTTGTTCTAATTCTGAAAGCAAATGATTTAACTTTGCAATGAATTCAGGAAGTCTGTCGATTAACAACAGTTTATCTTCATTGTAAACAGCAACTATTGACGATAAAGTTTTTATGGAATCTATGTTTCTTTGTATTGCCTTTTGTTGTTGTTCGAGTAATTTAAGCCTTTCGGTATCAACTTTCCCGTCTAATTCCTTCATCCTGTCATTTTGTATCCTACTTCGGCTGATAGCGAGTTCTTTATTCAAATCATTTATTTGCTCGTCTAATTTATTTTGTAAAGTATTATAATATGTCTTAATCTTTTCAATTTCTGAATTTTGCTCCGTTCGTTTATTCTCAACTTGTCTTTTTTGCTCATCTTTTAAATCATTTAACCGTTGTTTGCTTTCTCCAATTTTTTCAAGTGTAATTTTTATCAATGGCTCTATTTTGGCAAGTTCTTCTAGCTTCTTTCTCTCTGCATCTTTCTTAAGCTTAGATATACCAACTTCTGTTTGTGATATTTTAATTTCAGTTTGTGAAACAGATGCCCTTGTACTAAGGATATCTTGATTTAGTTTTTTAATTTTAGGATTAAATCGACTATTGATTTTTTCTTTTTGATGCTCCAATTCGCTCAGTTCCTGTTGAAACTGAATCTTTAAATTTTCAATTGCACTTGCTAACTTTTGACTTTCATTTTGATAATCATCGATTGTTTTAACTTTTATATCTAACTCTTCTAAATCAATACTTACTCCATAAAAAGTCTGATTAATTTCTTCAATCTTTGGTTTTAAATTTTGTGAAAATAGAATAGACTCATCACATACTTTTCCGATTGTGTTTTGCCAATCAGTATAGTTATTATTCAAATATTCATAAAAGGAATCCTTGAATGATTCAAGTTTTTCGTTAATCTCATCAATCAGTTTTCGTTTTTCAAGTTGTTCCCTCTCAATTTCTTTTCTCCGATTTTCAAATTTTATTTCTAATAACTCTTTTTCATGATTCCCCCTGTTTTGAAGTTTCTCGATTTCTTCTTTGCTTAATTTTATCAGATTCTCCTTTTCGATTTTTTGTCCTCTAAATTCATTCAGACGTTGGATTTCATGCTGAATCTCATCTTCGAAGAAGCGGGTATTGTCTATTTTACTTCTTTGATTTTTGTAATTCACTTCATTCTTTTGTAATACTTCCTGTTTGTTTAATTCATCATCTTTTTGTTTTTCAATTGATTGTCTAATATCTTCAATAAAATTTGCATACTGTTGGATAATTTTGTTTTGCTGCCTTGCAGAATCAACTTTAAAGTTTGATTTTTTTTCGTTTATGGAGTTAGTGCTTGCTTTATGGTTATTCTCTATTAGTTGTAGAATGTTTTTATATTTTTCTTCTATCGATTGTACTTTTGAAGTAAGTATCTCATATTCATTTTTGATTTTTTCCTTCTTGATAATAAAGAGTTCTTCTTTAGATACAAATTCTAAAATTGATTCAATACCCGTT
>CAZOEV010000132.1:0-7022 GCA_964578915.1 uncultured Lentimicrobiaceae bacterium | reverse complement strand
ATGGAAATACCTTTTTCCGGCTATTTTGTTGATGGCGGTAGTTTTTATTGCGAAAGACGTAATTTTTGCCGCCAGCCAAATCTGGGGTTTCAACGATACGTATCTTGTTGGTATTCGTATGCTGGGTTTACCCATCGAGGAATGGATGTTTTTTTTCGTGGTTCCTTATGCTATCGTTTTTATTTACGCTTGTTTGGTTGTTTATGTTAAAAAAGACATCCTGAAAAGTGTGCATCGCCCATTTTTCCTGATACTTAGCGTGGTCTTGATTGTTGTTGGCGCAATATACTACGACCGCCTTTACACCTCCGTGATATTTATCCTTACCGCCTTGCTTTTGCTTTACAATGTGATTAAAAAGCAGCCCTGGCTTAGCTATTTTTTGTTGGCTTATCTGGTTTCGTTGATTCCGTTTATAATCGTAAATGGCGCGCTAACCGGCTACTTTACAGCCGAGCCAATTGTTTGGTATGACGATACCCAAAATCTTGGCATTCGCATTTTATCGATTCCTATCGAAGACACCATCTACAGCCTGATGATGATGTTGATGACCATTCAGCTGATGGAATGGTTTAAAAAGAAGTATTGAGTTTTTAAAGCGGATTATATTTGATCAAAAGACTTGAGTAAACTTCGATGTTTTTCTCTCATTTTCTATTGTCCGGTAAAAAATAGGAGATTCATCGCTTCGCTCTGAATGACAGTATTTTGTGTTTTATTGGATGGTTTGGGGGCTGGAGGAAGCTTTGCTTCCTCCAGCCCCCAAACCATCCTCAAGTAAAAATTAATAGTCTGTCATTCAGAGCGCAACAAAGTGAAGCGATGAATCTCTTTTCGAACAAAAATGTTTACAGAACAACATTGTCTCTCATTAGAAAAAAAAATGACAGCTTTTTGTTGTAGCTACTAAAAACTATTTACTTTTGTTCGCAAATCTACGAACAGAAATGAATATTCATTCAGTTACAACAGAAAAACAAAAAAAGACTGCCCGCTACGCCAAGGCAATGGGACATCCTGTGCGGATGTATCTTTTGGAATTGCTTTCAAAACAAAGTTGTTGCTACAGCGGTGATGTAAGCGAGGAATTGCCCATTGCAAAATCAACTTTATCACAACACCTTAAGGAATTAAAAGCTGCTGGATTGATTCAAGGAGAAATTGAATCGCCACGCATTAAATACTGTATTAACAAAGAAAATTGGAAAGAAGCGCAATTGCTTTTTAAACAATTTCTTTCGATCTAAAAAAATTTGAGAAAAATGTTCGTTGTTTTACGAATGGCGAATTGATAAAATAATAACTATGAATGTTAACAATTTAAAACTCGCAAATATGGAAATCAAAGTTTTAGGCACAGGATGTGCAAAATGTAAATCGCTTGAACAGGCCACCAGAGAAGCCGTTGAGAAAACCGGCGTAAATGCCACTATTACGAAAGTGGAAGATATTGTTGAAATTATGCAATATGGCATTATGACAACACCTGCTTTAGTAATTGACGGAGCAATTGTGGTAAAAGGAAAAGTTCCTTCGGTAGATGAAATCTCAAGATTATTAACAAAATAACACCTTCAAAAATGAAATATTTATTCAGTAGTATAAGTTTGATCCTGTTTATAGGATTATTTTCGGTTTCTGCGCAAAACAAAACCAACCCAAATGCTGATAACTCAGATAATACAGTGATAGCAGCATCCGAAGAAAAAGTCGCTGACCAGGTAAAGGTTTATTATTTTCATGCAACACGCCGCTGTGCTACTTGCGAAGCGGTTGAGGCCGTTTCTAAAGAAGCAATTACAACCTATTATGGAGACAAAGTGTCCTTTGAATCCATTAACAGGGAAGAAAAGGAAAACAATCAAATTGTAGAAAAGTATAAAATCAGTGGAACAGCACTTCTCGTCGTTAATGGAGACAAAGTGGAGGACTTGACTAATGAGGCGTTTTTAAATGCCCGCACTAAACCCGCCAAACTAAAAAGTAAATTGAAGTCCACTATTGATTCAATGATGTAGGCATGGAGGTGTTACAAAATTTTCTAGAAACATCCCAGTTTCCAATATTCACGGCATTTATACTGGGACTTATGACCGCCATAAGTCCCTGCCCTTTGGCAACAAATATTACGGCTATCGGCTATATCAGCAAAGACATCGAGAGCCAGCGCAAAGTTTTTATAAACGGTTTGGTTTATACTTTTGGACGGGCAATTTCGTATACTGCAATTGGTTTCCTCTTCTTTTTTGGAGCAAGTCAATTCGAGTTTGCAGGTTTCTTTCAGGAATGGGGCGAAAAATTATTGGGACCGCTGCTCATTATAATTGGCTTGTTTATGCTTGGCGTTTTAAAACTTAAAATCCCAGGCCTTGGTTCATTAACCGAGAAAATGGAGAACAAATCGAATAGCGGTTTTTGGGGTGTTCTGTTATTAGGTATTGTTTTCGCCTTGGCATTTTGTCCTTATAGCGGCGTGCTTTATTTCGGTATGTTAATGCCTATGACTATCAGTAGCGCAAGTGGTTTGTATTTGCCTGTGTTTTTTGCCATTGCTACTGGAATACCAGTTATTATTTTTGCATGGCTCATTGCATTTAGCGTAGGCTCAATTGGCAATGTTTACAATAAACTAAAAACCTTTGAACTTTGGTTCCGGCGTATAGTTGCGGTTTTGTTTATTGGAGTTGGAGCCTATTACATCTTCACGATTTATTTCTAAAAAAATTTATAAATACTGTTCGTTTATTTACGAACTCAAATTAAAATCAAACGATCTAATGGAAGTTAAAAAAGAGTTTAAAATACTTGGCTGGATTGCTGCAGTTTTTGTGTTTGCCTATTTTATGCCGCTCGAAAACGCAAGATTTAGTGAAGCCTTATTTGCCATGTTCGACCTGGCAAAATGGTACGCTCAGGAACATGTTATACTTTGTTTGTTGCCGGCTTTCTTTATTGCAGGTGTTATCGCTGTATTTGTCAGTCAGGGTGCGGTAATGAAATACTTTGGGGCCAAAGCAAAAAAATGGGTAGCCTACACAGTTGCTTCGGTTTCAGGCACTATTTTGGCGGTTTGTAGCTGCACCATTTTACCTTTGTTTTCTAGTATTCACAAAAGAGGGGCTGGTTTGGGGCCTGCCATTGCGTTCCTGTATTCAGGGCCGGCAATAAATATTTTAGCAATTATATTAACGGCCCGCATTTTAGGGTTTGAAATGGGCGTTGCCCGAATTATTGGTGCAGTTGTATTTGCTGTTGTCATAGGTTCAGCCATGTCGTTGATTTACAGAAAAGAAGAAAAAGTCAAACGCGAAGAGCAAATGAATTTTCCAGATATGCCTGAAAAACGCCCAATGTGGCAAACAGCTTTTCATTTTTTCACCCTGGTAATGATTCTTATTTTTGCTAATTGGGGCAAGCCGGGCGAAGGTGTAACAACTGGTACTTGGTTTTGGATTTATGCCAATAAATGGGTTGTCACTTCGGGCTTTGGCTTGTTGCTGATATACTCCTTGATTGTAATTTTAAAAATCAAATGGCAACATGTACTTTTGGCTGTCGTGGCTACTGCTGCTTCGGCTTTCCTGAGTTCATCACCTCTGGTACCTATGGTTGTAGGAATTGCTGGTTTAAGCGTTATCACACTGATAGACAAGCGAGACCCTGACAATAAAGAGTGGACGCTCGCTTCCTGGGATTTTACAAAACAGATTATGCCTTTGCTCGCAATTGGTGTTTTGGTTGCCGGCTTTTTATTGGGTTCAACGCACGATGATACTGCCATGGCCGGAATAATTCCCAATGCATGGATTGCAAACCTTGTTGGAGGTAATTCTCTGTTTTCCAACTTCTTTGCGTCTATAGTTGGAGCATTTATGTATTTTGCCACACTAACGGAAGTGCCAATTCTTCAAGGATTAATGGCTGCCGGAATGGGCAAAGGGCCTGCATTGGCGTTGTTATTGGCCGGACCATCGCTTTCATTACCTAATATGCTTGTAATTCGTGGCGTAATTGGAACACAAAAAACACTGGTATATGTTGCTCTTGTCGTTGTAATGGCAACGATTTCAGGATTAATCTATGGAGCAATGTAGTTTTCAAAATAAAAATTTGAGCCGATGAAAATCTTAATTCTATGCACAGGCAACAGTTGCCGCAGCCAGATGGCACATGGTTTTTTGCAATCTTTCGATAAAAATCTTAGCGTTCGTTCCGCAGGAACAGAAGCGTCAGGAAAATTAAATGCCAAAGCAGTTAAAGCCATGGCCGAAATCGGCATCGACATCAGTCAGCATACTTCCGATTCGGTTGAAAAATATTTGGGCGATGAATGGGATTATGTAATCACTGTTTGCGGCGGCGCAAACGAAGTTTGCCCTGCTTTTATGGGAAAAGTTAGACACCGCTTGCATATTGGTTTCGACGATCCATCACACGCCAACGGAACTGATGAGTTTATTTGGAACGAATTTATTCGTGTTCGCGACGAAATAAAAGTGGCGTTTTCCAAATTTTATGTTGAAGAAATTAAACCTCAGGCATGACTTCGAACGCAAAAAAACAAATCGGATTTTTTGAGAAATACCTAACACTTTGGGTAGCCTTATGTATTGGGGCTGGCATTGTTATCGGAAATTTTGCTGGCGATAGTGTGGCTTTTCTGAGTACAATGGAAGTGTTTAAAGTAAATATTCCGGTGGCCATTTTGGTTTGGTTAATGATTTACCCTATGATGCTGCAAGTGGATTTTTCGAGCATCAAAAGCGTGGGTAAACGCCCGAAAGGTTTAATACTGACCCTTGTCATAAATTGGTTGATTAAACCTTTTACAATGGCATTTTTTGCCTGGATTTTTTTCTCGAAAATTTATGCCGCATTTATCACTCCTGAAATGGCAGGAGAATATATTGCCGGAGCAATTTTATTGGGTGCAGCTCCATGCACTGCCATGGTTTTTGTGTGGAGCTATTTAACCAATGGCGACCCAAATTATACGCTGGTTCAGGTGTCGGTAAACGACCTCATTATTTTGGTGGCTTTCGTGCCTATCGTTGGCTTGCTATTAGGTATTGCAAATGTTGAGGTTCCTTACGACACCTTGGTCTCAAGTGTTTTAATATTTGTGGTTGTGCCGCTGCTGGCCGGTTATATTACAAACAAAAACTTAATTCGTAAAAAAGGCGAAGAGTGGTTCAAAAACATCTTATTGCCGAAATTCAAACCCGTTTCAATTTTAGCACTCTTATTGACTTTGGTGTTATTATTTGCATTTCAGGGCAATACGATTACCGAAAATCCATTTATCATCTTACTTGTCGCTGTTCCGCTGATTATTCAAACCTATTTTATATTTTTCATCACCTGGTTTGGTGGAAGAAAACTCAAATTGCCTCATGCAATCTGTTCGCCCTCGGCAATGATCGGCGCAAGCAACTTTTTTGAATTGGCTGTTGCCGTTGCCATCGCGTTATTTGGTTTGCAATCTCCTGCCGCCTTGGTAACTGTTGTTGGCGTTTTAGTTGAAGTGCCGGTAATGTTGTCGTTAGTGGCTTTGGCTAATAAGTGGAAATATTAATTATGAAGATAATTTTCTAAAATATTCCTTTCCGATTTTTAGTATTCAGCTTACTTTGGAAATTTTTAAAAGCGAACAAAATCAGCTCAATAACCAACTCTAAAGGTGGCTTTGCCGATAAACTCAATTCCTCCGTCTAGATCTATCTCAGCATATTTTGAAATTATTACTAATTACTGATTAGTAATGGGATAAAATTATGCTAAATAGTAATTAGTAAAAACAATAAATAATGCTAATTTCTAATTATTAAAAATTAGTATATTTGCTAATTAGTAATTCATAGTCAAACTATAAACTTATTTGATATGGCGATAGAAAAGACGGTTTTGAAGAACGTAATTTTATCACAGAAAAAGTATCTCAATAATCAAAAATTGATACAAAGGGATAAGTTTGATTCTGCTTTAGATGCTGCAAAAACGCCTTTTATTCAAGTTTTCACAGGAATTAGGCGTGCCGGCAAATCATCACTTTTGAAACAAGTTTGTGTCGCGAAAAAGGATAACAATTACTTTATTAATTTTGATGACAACAGACTTTACAACTTCCAAATTGAAGATTTTGAAACCCTTCATGAGGTATTTTTAGAGCTTTACGGTGAGGAAAATGTGTTTTATTTTGATGAGATACAAAACATTGATGGCTGGGAAAAATATGTAAGCAGACTTTATGAAGAGGGGAAGAAAATTTTAATCACTGACTCCAGCAATAAAATGGGGAGTAAAGAATTGGCTCCAAATCTCACTGAAAAAAATATTCATACAGCGTTGTTTCCTTTTTCATTTAGTGAGTTTTTGCGCTGGAAAAAGATTAAATGGATTACGGACGACCTTTCTGATCCTGCAAAAAATACCCAAATAAAAAATGCTTATAGAGCTTATGTTGTAAGTGGCGGTTTACCCGAATTTTTACAAACAAAAAGCAGCGATTTTCTAAAAAGCCTTTTCAATGAAATAGTTTATCGTGACATCATTGCCAGGTACGGCATCCGACAGGAAAAAAGCTTGATTAAATTGTTACATTATTTAGTTAGTAACGCAACTAAAACGTACAGCTACAATAAGTTAAAAGAATTATTTGGTTTCTCAAATGCCATCACTGTAAAGAATTATATCAATTATTTTGAGCAGTCATACCTCTTGTTTAGTGTCAATAAATTTGATTTATCCGTGAGCAAGCAGCTTAACAATCCCAAGAAAATCTATGTTATTGACACCGCTTTGGCCAATTCTATTTCCCTTCAATTCAGTGAAAACACGAAGCAGCAGCTAGAAAATATTGCATTTCTTCAACTCAAACGCTTTGGCTTGGAAATTTTTTATCACCGAAATAATTATAAATGTGATTTTGTTATCCAGGAGAAAAAGGTAATTACTGCTGCTATTCAGGTAAGTATGAGCCTGATTGATCCAAAAATAAAAGCGCAGGAACTCAGGGGTTT
>CAZOEV010000131.1:0-7050 GCA_964578915.1 uncultured Lentimicrobiaceae bacterium | reverse complement strand
CAAGATGCAGGTAGCCGAAGGGTTACGCTGTGAGTCGGTTTTCATTCAGCGCAGAGCGATTAAAACTGATAGCTAATTCCTAAACTAAAAGAACGCCCGGGACTATACACTTCATAGGCCTGATTCTGTGCATCAAATGATTTATAGACTTCTTTGTAAGTTTCACCCAATAGGTTAGAGATCTTCAGGTCAATCATCGTCTTGCCTGACTCACCGAGCTTTTTATTTATACTAAAGTTTAGGCTGTTAAAGGGTTCAACATAAATATCTGGGAATAGTCCGCCACCTACAATTGTAAGCGTTGAGCCTTTCATATTATAAAACAAACCCGATTCTAGTCCAATACTGGGCAAACTATAAGTTAATCCGGCATTAAGGACATATGGAGACTGTCCGGCCATTGCACGCTTCTTTGTGACATTTTCACCTGTTTTCTCATAAGTTTTTCGGGAGTTAAATTCGGAGTCTGTCATATTAATTTCCGATTTCACTAGGGTGAAATTGCCGCTAAAACTTAAGGCTTTAAGGGCAGTTGAAATAAAGTCGAGTTGCTTTCTTATTTCAAATTCAAGCCCCAAAACTTGTCCGTCACCAACATTACGCGCCTGATATTCAGTACTTGTTTGCTGCGTTGGAATCCTAACAAGTTCTATAGGCTTCACAAATTTCTTGTAAAAACCTGAAACACTAAGCATTTGACCTGTTTTCAAAAACCATTCCCATCTTATGTCTACATTGTCGATACGAGTCTCAACAAGTTTGCCATCCCAATCTGGATAAGCATACAAGCTCCCATTGAAAATACGGTTTGAGATCGGGTCGATGATTTGTGCAAAAGAGAGTTCTTTAAACGAGGGTCTGGCAATGGTTTTGGCGTAGGCCATGCGTAGGTTTTGATCGGGTGTTAAGCTATAGATTAGGTTCACTGACGGAAATATATCAGTTGCATCCAGCACTTTGGTATTGTCTAGGTTATTTCCACTTTGTCCACCACTACCAGCATATTCCTGATCTCGTCCGGTATGGCGCTGCACAAAATTCTCTACCCTGATTCCCAACACTGTTTTCATGCGGTTAAAAGGCTGAAACTCCAGTGAAACATAGCCAGCGAGATTGTTTATGTTTGAGCTGTATGCATTTGGGTTTGGATCATTATTTCCGGTTTGATAGTAAATACCATTGGGCCTGTTTGGATAGAGGTTTAGGTCATTCAAAACAGCATTGGCCGTTGGATCTACCCAATTTTGACCAGCTGAAAACTGGATGTCATAAAACAAAATTTCATAGTCACGTATTTTATAGATATGGCTCAGGCCAAATTTAATCTTCGCCGGATTTTGGCCCAATTGCATATCCTTTGTAATATCAAGTTTAGCTGCATTATTAAACTCATCAAGATAGCGCCAGATGCGTGAAGGATTACCGCCTGCTCCGGCACTAAAAGACGTATCTCTAATACCATAAGTAAATGCTGTTTTGCGAATATCCGGATCATCTGATGAGGATTTAGTAGGCGAGATGCGCCAGTCAATTTCCCATCCTGACTTTTGCAACAGATGTGTGCCATTAAGTAAAACGTTAGTGAGCGAGCGTTGACTATAAACCAGATTAGCTGAGCCAGCTTCATAGCCTGATTGACCAACAGCCTCACCATTATTGTTGATTTCAAACTGCCCAGCGCTGCTTAATCCATTTTGCAGATGCATGGCGGTGAGTCTTATTTTTGTGCGTTGCGATTTGTATGCAATTCCAGCCAACCCACCAAGCAAAACACTTTGCTCTGCTAAGGCTCCTTCTTGCACTGTTGCATAGCGCATTTCATAAATGTCAGGATCTATTGAGCGCTGATATTCACTGTAAACAATATCGTTGTAATAGCTATAATCTGTTTTATAGGTAAGTGAAACAATATAACCCAGCTTTCCGGAATTTTCATTATTTTCACCAAAATCAAATTGATCGCCTGCCGAAATATTTATGCTGTAGTCTGCTAGACTTCTTTGTTTCGTCGCTCCCAAAGTTGGATTAAATCGCTTAATAAAATCAACTACTTCCTGATCTGAAGCACCGTTGAATGGTGTTGGGATATCCTTTCCACGAGCTCCTTGCGGAAGTGCTCTTGTGCCATCATCAATTCCCAAAAAGTCCGTTTTCCCACCTTTGTAGCTTAAGAAATCCGGGTTAAAATGCATAAGTGGGTTATAGCTTATATCAGCAGAAACAGCTATGCTACGTTCCTCAGGAAAGTCTTTTGTTTCAATATTTATCAGGCCTCCTGTAAAATCTGCCGGCATATCGGCCGTGAAGTTTTTAGAGACCATGATATTATTAATAAGGTTTGTAGGAAAGATGTCCATTTGCAAAGAATTCCTGTCAGGATCTAGTCCAGGAATTTCAACATCGTTCAAAGTAGTTTTAGTATATCTGTCTCCCAAACCTCTTACATACACATATTTACCATCTTCTATTGACACACCGGTAACGCGCTGGGCAGCCTCAACAGCATTTCCATCTCCTGTAAGCCTTATTCTGGCCGAAGAAATACCGTCGAGCATAGTAGCAGATTTCTTTTTTACAGTAAGCAAAGCAGCTTCAGTAGTCCTTATGGCCTCCGCCGAAACAACAACTTCTGTTAATACCTGGCTACTTTCATCCATTAGTAAATTATCAAGCACGGTTACTTCGCCTGCTTTTACTGAAACACCTTCTAATAAAATAGTTT
Organism: uncultured Lentimicrobiaceae bacterium; assembly: GCA_964578915.1. GTDB lineage: Bacteria > Bacteroidota > Bacteroidia > Bacteroidales > F082 > UBA5536. Next base: position 4,328 of record CAZOEV010000131.1, on the reverse strand, counting down.
GATAGGAGATGTATGAAAACCTGATGGCGTAATTTCCAGGAGGCACATCAAGCGCAAATTGCCCATCCAAATCAGAGGTTGTGCCAATGGTAGTTCCTGTGACAAATACGGTTACACCCACCAGTGACTCGCCTGTAGCGGTTTCATAAATCGTTCCACGGATTTTTCCATTTTGTGCCTGAATCGACAAAATGCTAACTAATAAACCAATAAGCAATGATAAAAACTTCATGTTTTTTTATTCTAGTGGGACAGTTAATAAATCAAAGAACAGACTCACTGAATTAACAGTGAATCTGTTCGCTTTTATTCAAAAAGTTAAATTTGTTTTAATAAAAATTTGCTTTTATAAACCACTTAAAACACCCGCCTGTGAAGCCCATGTCCAGCCTAATACAGCTGCATTGGCAGGTGAAGATCCACCGGCAGTTACTCCAGCTGGAACATCTCCGTCAACATAGTTTGCTAAAGTGCCAGCCTCAACATCAAGCATAATATTAGTAAATACCACCCCAGGAGCATTCACACGATTAATTTTCATGCCATCAAGAATTGAGGTGATATAAATGTTTTCAAGAGTAACAATAGAGTTATTGTCCACGTTAATTAAATCTTCGGCAGCACGAGTGCTGCTACTAGCTACTACTGTGCCATTTTTTATGGTTTGTCCAGCTTGATAAGTACCTTCGGGTCCATCTAGCTCAAAATTGTGACCTGCTACAGTAATTATAAAGAAGTTTTCAACCGTTCCAGCCCATGATTGGTCTGTATCAAGACCATCGTCGCCAACGTTCCAGATTACAACGTTTTTTACATTTACAGTACCTCCAAACCATTCGATACCATCATCCTGATTTGCAACAACTTCGATGTTTTCAATAGTAGTGCCGGAACCTACACCTCCAAGTGTTAGGCCGTTAATTTCGTTGCCTGATCCAATATTGGTGCCACCATGACGAATAGAAACATATTTGATAACACCTGAGTTATCTGCATCATTTGTTCCACCATAAAGACCATTGGAGTCTGAAGTCGGGATGCCTTCAATTTGTACTTCACTAACATCACCACTTTCATTTGATGCAGAAATTCGTGCACTGCCTAAAACAATTACACCACCCCAAAGACCATTGAGGTCAGGATCAAGGTTTGGACTGGTAATTTGGCCAGGAATAATTTCATCTGCCACCGAAGTGAAAATAATTGGAGCATCTGCTGTTCCTTCGGCTATAAGTGTGGCACCGCGGGCAATCAAAAGTGCTGTAGCATTCGCACCTGTTCCGGCTTCGCCTTTAATAATTACACCTGGTTCAATAGTAAGTGTGGCACCGGATTCAACTGCAATGCGTGTTTCAAGAATATAGATCTTACCTGACTTCCAGGTAACATCTTCTGTAATATTCGTGTTTACGCTGAAAATGGATTGCTCAGCAACTATGTTTACAACCGCAGTAGCATTTTTGCTTTGGTTATTTTTGTCAGAAACAAAAAGTGTTACTGAACCAGCACCAACACTGGTTCCAGCAGTAAAACTCACAACGATCGTGCCTGACGTGGCATTTTCAGTTGCATTATTTTTTATTACTGCGGTGCCATTGGTTGCTTCTACTGTAGAAGCCAAAAAACCAGCATCTGCTGTGAATTTGAACTCTATATCTACTGTTGAGCCAATTAGCGCATCGCTTACTGATGGTGCAATAACTTCCTGTAAGTTTTGTCCCGGATTATCATCATCTTTGTTACAAGCTGTAAAGATTGCCATTGAAGCAACCAAAGCATACATTACGAGTTTTTTCATGTTTTAAATATTTTGGTGAAAAATTTATACTGCAAATGTGAATCATTCTCAACTGCTAGCTAATTAAGAAGGTTTTACCATAATGTTAAGCTTATATTAAGTAGGACATGTTTTTTGCGGTGCTATTAAGTTTCTTTGACAAAAAAATGCTGAGATCTAACCAGCTTTTTGCCTTGGCGAGCTATTTCAAATACGCGCCAATGACAGTATGCAGTAAATTGCTTACTTTTGAAAATTATATTAGGCTGTTCTTTAGTGCATAGCACAGACGATTTAATTAAGTAAGTTGATAGGTGTAAAAATTGGAGCAGATATTCCGCTGTGCAGGGATAGTAACTTTGAAATTGCCTATAAAATAGATCATTACAATATTTTTAACAATGAACGTGTTTTTTAAAACTGTCCTTTTTTTACTTTTCCCTACGCTTCTAATCGCACAAGCAAATAATCCCGATCCCGGAATTGTTTACGGCGATTTGGTGGTGCCACGAATTGATATCAGTATTCATCCAGATACATTAAACTGGATATATGAAAATGTAGAAAGTGATATTGAATTTCACGCTGATTTTGTGTTCGACAATGGCGAAGTCAGGGATTCTATCAGTTCGATTGGCTTTCGCCTGCGCGGAAATACTTCGCGCCAAAGCCAAAAAAAATCCTTCAAAGTATCCTTCAATACATGGGCAAGCGGTGGAAATTATCACGGTATAGAAAAAATGAACCTCAATGGCGAACACAACGATCCTTCTATTATGCGTGCCAAACTGATGTGGGATTTGTTGCGTAAGTGGGGTATTCCGGCGCCACGAGCTAATCACGTGCAGCTATATATCAATGGAAATTATCACGGACTTTATATTAACGTTGAGCATATTGACGAAGAATTTGTCGAGAAACGTTTTAGTAATAAAGACGGAAATCTTTACAAATGTTTATATCCGGCTGACTTGGATTATCTGGGACAAAATTCTGATTTGTATAAGCTGGAGGAGGGTGGCCGCCGTGTTTATGAACTCAAACGCAACGAAGAAGCCGATGATTATAGCGATTTGGCCACTTTTATTGACGTGCTAAACAATAGTTGGGCAGCAGATTTTGAGTGTGAAATGGACGATGTTTTCAATACCACCGACTACCTGAAAGTAATTGCAGCCGATGTGTTGTGTGGCAATTGGGACGGATATATCTTTAACAAAAACAACTTTTATTTATATAATAATGAGTTTACAGATCGTTTTGAGTATTTGATTTATGATGTTGATAACACTTTCGGTATTGACTGGTTTAACAAAGATTGGATGCACCGAAATCCCTACCAATGGTCGATGAGCGGCAACGAATCACGAGCACTTTACACACGTATTATGTCAAATACAGTTTTGCGTAAACAATATACTTATACGAGCCAGCAACTTATAAATCAAATAAATTTGGATTCATTATACCTATCACTCGAAGCGCGACAGGCTATGCTCGCGCCTTTTGTGCAGACTGATCCGTTTTATCCATTAGATTATGGTTATAGCTTTAACGATTTCCAGCGTTCGCTTACAGAAGTGATTGGAGATCATGTAAAAACAAGTATTATTGGCTTTTTAAGCACCCGATTCAGCAGCTTTCAAAGTCAACTAGAAAATACAACTGCTAAGCCATTGGTAAATCATCTAACACACCAGCGCTTAGAAGGTAATCAGCTATTTGTTGGTGCCTGGGCCAAAGCGGAATTTCCTTTGGAACTTAAAGTTCACTATATCATAGAAGATATTGGTCTTGAAGCTACACTCTATGACGATGGACTTCATGGCGATGGGGAAGCCAACGACAATTATTACGGTGCTTTTCTTGAAGAGATTTATCCGCAAACGGGTGTTTTATATGAGGTTATAGCGATCGATTCAACAGAACAAATGACGATAAAACCCTGCGATTTTAATTATGTAAGGCCAATTTCTAACGACCAACCACTGCTTTATATCAACGAGTTTATGGCTGACAATGACAATGCTGTGGCCGACGAATTAGGGTTTTATAGCGATTGGCTGGAGCTATATAACGGAGGCACAGAAGCCCTATTTTTAGCTGATTACTTTTTGACAGATAAATTAGATAATCCAACTAAATGGCAGATGCCAGAGATGTATTTGCAACCAGGGGAATTTGTACTATTCTGGGCTGATGATGAAGAAACTTTTGGTAGCCTTCACACTAATTTTAAGTTGAGCAAAGGGGGAGAGGCTATTGGAATTTTCAATGGTATGGGAGCTGTAGTAGATGAAATCAGTTTTGGCGAACAAGAAACAGATGTTAGCTTTGGACGACTTCCCGATGGTGACCCTAACTGGATATTTTTTACAGCAAGCACACCCGGCGAAAGCAACGCGTTTAGTAGTGTTTCGGAAAAAGCAGTAAATACTGATTTTAAAGTGTTTCCGAATCCGGTTAGCGGTGATTTTGTCTATTTCGCCGAGGCGCAAGACATTAGAATTTACAGCTTACAAGGCCAGTTATTATTGGAAAAACAAAATGC
>CAZOEV010000130.1:0-7052 GCA_964578915.1 uncultured Lentimicrobiaceae bacterium | reverse complement strand
GGCCTGTTTGAAATATTTGCGCAGGCTTTTCGTTTTTGTATCCGTGATGCTTGTTGCTTTCTGTTAAGAAAATAATACCGAAAACTAAATCTTAAACAGATTGTTTCTGTCATGATATTGTACCTTCGCTGCACGAAAAAAAACTGATTCCATGCTATTGAAAAAGTCTTTTGTTTTGCTTTCCTTTTGGCTGTTGATGGCCTTGCAACCTGCTCTGGCACAGCAACTAATCCGTGATCTTGCGCCCGAATCAACCTATCAGCAAGGCCAGATTTTGTTTCAAAATCAGCAATATGGTGCCGCACAGAATCTGTTTGCAGGATTGCAAAGGCAACTCACTGATCCCAACAGTCGCATGTTTATTGATGCGCGTTATTACGAAGCGGTTTCTGCGCTTTACCTCGATCAGGAAGATGCTCCACGCTTAATTACTACTTTTGCCACCGACTATCCTGGCAGCAGCTGGATTCCGCGTATTAACTTTTTTTATGCCAGCCTGCTTTTTAATGACAAAAAATACCAAGATGCCTTGGAGATTTACGAAAAAACAGATGTCAACAGGCTTTCAACTAAGGAGTTGCATGAGATGCGCTATAAAAAAGCTTTTGCGCTTCTACAGCTCGATCGAGTGGACGAAGCCATGCCACTTTTTGATCAGGTAATCAAAGAAAATTTAGAATACAGCGATGATGCGCGTTATTATGCAGCGCATATTCACTACGTAAAAGGCAATGACGACAAGGCTTTAGCACTTTTTGACGGACTAAAAAATAACCGTACTTACCGCAAGCAAATACCTTTATATATTTTGCAAATAAGCTACCGCAATGGCGATTTGGATGAGGTGGTACGCTTAGGCGAAGAAGCACTGGAAACAGCAGATTATCGCCGCAAACCGGAAATTGCCCGCATGTTGGCCGATTCCTGGTATGCACGTGAGAACTACGAAAAAGCCATTACTTACTATGAAATTTTCGAGAATAGAAACCGTAGAAAATTAAGCCGCGAAGACCATTTCCAGATTGGCGTAAGTCGTATGAAAACAGGACAACTGCAGGCTGCCATTCGCAGCTTTGAGCAGTTAGGCGCTCCCGAAGATTCGCTCAAACAATATGCTTCTTATTACCTTGCCGCTTGTTATATAAAAACCGGCCAGCCCAAATATGCCAAAAATGCTTTTTTGGCGGCCTACAAAGCAGGTTATGACGATGAAATCAGCGAAGATGCTCTTTTCAATTACGCTCGGATAAGTTTGCAGGCCGGCACCGACCCATTCAATGAAGCTGCGAAATTGCTGACGGATTACCTAGCCGAAAATCCCGCTACCAGCCGTAAGCAGGAAGCCGAAAGTCTGATAATACATCTCTATCTGTCTGCCAAAGACTATGATTCTGCTTTGGCGGCACTGGAAAAGCTAAGTAGCCGCGATCCTAAGATGCAGGAGATATACGAGCAGCTGAGTTTTTCGCTAGCGGTGCAGCTATTCAATCAGGGTGATACTCAAAAAGCAGCCGACTATTTCAGTCGTTTACAAAAAGATGCCCGCGATCCGCTAATGCGTGCCGAAGCTAGTTTTTGGTTGGCCGAAACTTTTTACTATCAAAAGAATTACTGGGGTGCTGAAAAATATTACAAAGAATATAAAGGAATGCCGCAAGCTAGCAGAACCGATCTTTATCTGTTGGCCGATTATAATCTGGGATATACTTATTTTCGTAAGCAAGACTTCAAAGCTGCACTGCCAACGTTTAGGCAGTTTGTAAGCCGGCCTTATGTTGAAAAACCCGGCTTGGTTTACGATGCTTGGCTGCGTATTGGCGACTGCCATTTTATGCTCAAAGAATATACTGCCGCTATTGCAGCCTATCAAAAAGTGGATCAGGCCAATACAATCGGCGGCGATTATGCGCTCTATCAGATTGGTTTAGCGCAGGGCACGCTTGGTAATTCTGGCCAGAAAATGCAGGCGCTGGATCAGCTTTTGAAACGCTATCCGCGCTCTACATATTATGATCAAGCTTTGTATGAAATGGGTTCGTCTGCATTGGTAAGCAACGACAACCGCTCTGCCATTGCCTATTTTGATCGCTTGGTACGCGAAAAGCCACGTTCAAACTATGCCCGCCAGGCACTGATGAAAACTGGGATGATTTATTACAACAATAACCAGAATGAGCAAGCACTGGTCAATTTAAAAAAGGTTGTAAGTCAGCATCCGGGCACCAACGAAAGCCGCGAAGCTATCAATCTGATGCGTGATATTTATATGGATATGAATCGCTTACAGGAATATTTTAAATATACCGAAGCACTTGGAGTGGGACAGGTGAGTACGTCGCAGCAAGATTCGCTAGCTTTTGTAACTGCCGAAAATTTTTACCTCGCAAACCGTTGCGAAGAAGCTCAAAAAGCACTTTCCAACTATTTTAATCAGTTTAAGGAAGGTGGATATCTGCTTCAGGCAAATTATTATGCTGCCCAGTGCGCATTGCGCGCAAAAGACAATGAGAAAGCCCTTAAACACCTTGAATACCTCATTAATTTTCAGGATAACCAATATACTGATGAAGCTCTGCTTGATGCGGCGCGCATCGTTTACGACCAAACCAATTACGAAAAAGCCGCTGATTATTATGGTCGCCTGGCGCAGATTACCGACGACGGAAGTCGCCGCCGCGAAGCCATTGAAGGCAGCATGAAAAGTAATTTCTTTCTAGGTGATTATCAAAAAGCTATCGGACAGGCTAAGGTATTGCAAATGACACCCGAAGTGCAAGAACAACAACGCATTCAGGCTGATTATATCCTTGGAAAGTCCTATATGGCGCTTAAGCAATTCGATCAGGCTAAAGCTGTTTTGCAGCTTTGTGTGCAGGCTGATGCCGGAGTTTATGGCGCGGAAGCTGCTTATTTATTGGCCTTTGCGCATTTTGAGCAGGGACAAGCAGGACTGGCAGAAGATAAGATTTTTGCTATGGCAGACCGCTATCCTTCTTATGAATATTGGTTGGCCAAATCCTATATTTTGCTGGCAGATATTTATGCTGCCAACGACAATATTTTTCAGGCACGCGAAACGCTGAAAAGTATTATCGAAAACTATTCCGGTGAAGACCTGAAACAGATCGCTATTCAAAAATTACAAAAACTCGAATCAAAAGAGTAAAATCCTATGACAACATCTGTGAAAAAATATATAAGCTCTTTATTTGGCATTTTTAGTGTGTTTTTAGCGGTGGGTGTTTTGCCATTGCTGGCACAAAATCATGAAGAGCGTGTTACCATTGAAGGAGCTTACCGGCCAACGATTAAGGATTTTGACAAGATTTATGTAATGCCTGAAGCGCCCGAAACGGCTTTCCCGCCGGCAGACACCTCAATTTCTACCCTCGAACGCTATATCAATAGCAAAGCTGAGCTCGAACTGCTGAGTCCATTGCCTCCGCGCGACAAAAGTAAATATGATAGCTACAACAACTTCTTGATGGCAGGAATGGGAAGCCGATTGTCGCCGCTTTTTAATTACGAACACAGCTCAGCACTCACGCGCGACACCCGCTTTGGGCTGGGGATTGGTCATTATTCAAGTTGGACAGATATCGAAGACTATGCGCCTTCCGATTTTATGAATAACAGCTTTAATATTTCGCTGGATAACAACTTGGACAGCCACAAGCTGCATACCAGCGCGTTTTATCATTTCGACACCTATCGCTACTATGGTTTTATGCCGGATGAGTACCCTAACTTACAGATTGACAAAGAGAGAATCGGCCAGCAATATCAGCAAGTAGGTTTAAATGCCCGCCTGAGTAGCAACGAAACCGATTTGGGTTATTTGCAACACGAAATTGGAGTACAATACGCCTATCTTTTTGATAAATATGAGAGCGCCGAACATGCGGTACTTTTTGATGCAGATTTGGGAATGACATTTGATTGGTTTGATTTCGCAGGAAATCAAACGATTGGAGTTGAGGTAGATGCTGATTTTTATGTCAATTCGGACAGCCTTACTACCGGCAATGATTTTTTGGTTGGCGCCATGCCTTATTTACATCTTAGTGGCGATTTTTATCAGTTGAGGTTGGGCTTGCGCGTCAATTATCAGGATAAGCAGAGTCAATCGCTTTGGCTTTATCCTGTGATTAGAGGGAATTTATATTTGCTGGATAAAAAACTCGAGTTTTACGCCGGTGCAGATGGTGGAATCCATCGCAATTCTTACCAAAGTCTTGTAAAAGAGAATCCATGGATTGGCTCTGTTGTGCCATTGCGTTGGGAAAACACCCTATTTGCTTTTGATGCTGGCTTGCGAGCAGCCGTCGCGCAAAGCGTTGATTTGCATGTGGGTTTGCGTTATAGTGATCGCGAAAATAGTCCATTTTTTATCACTGATCCAGCAGCGGCACAGGCCAACTATTTCACAGTGATTTATGATGGGATGAGTGAGTTTACTTTTTTGGCTGAAGCCGGATGGATGCCTTCTGAAAAATGGAAAGTAGAAGCGGCACTTCAATTTCACCAATACACACTGGATTCTATAAGTAGTGCCTGGCAAAAACCAGCTTGGGAATCGGAATTTAGCGTGCAATGGATACCGCTCGACCGCTGGAGTTTTAAAGCTGGCTTGCAGTTGCGCAGTGAAATGGAAGCCCTTACATACAAAAATGGTGTGGAAATTAGCGAAACTATTAAGCCGGCAACAGATTTGTCACTTGGAGCAGAATACCGTTTCAGCAATACTTTTTCGGCCTATATTCAAGCAAATAATCTGCTGAATCAGAATTATATGCGTTACTACAATTATCCGGTTCAGGGCTTTCAATTGCATGCTGGTATCAAAATTCGCTTTTAAATTTTGCTAATCTTGTAGCGCATGCTTTGCCAAGATTGAAATCTTCAAAAAATCAAGTTTTTGACAAGGCTTATATTGACTTTTGTAAGCTTAAATTTTGTATTTTTGCATGTTCATTTTATCCCGTATTAACAGATTAAATATGACTGCTGAAGAAAAAAGAGAATTCGACAATTCACAATATAATGCCTCTAATATTCAGGTTTTGGAAGGCCTGGAGGCTGTTCGTAAACGCCCTGCCATGTATATTGGCGATGTGAGTACGCGCGGCTTGCACCATTTGGTGTATGAGGTGGTGGACAACTCTATTGACGAAGCTATGGGAGGCTATTGCGACAGAATAGAAATTGTTATCCGCAAAGATAATTCTATCAGTGTGTTAGATAATGGCCGTGGTATTCCTACGGGTATGCACACCAAAGAAAAACGGTCAGCCCTCGAGGTGGTTATGACGGTGCTTCACGCTGGTGGAAAATTCGACAAAGGCTCGTATAAAGTTTCCGGCGGTTTACATGGTGTAGGTGTGAGTTGCGTAAATGCATTATCTACTCAGCTTATTGCTAATGTTTATCGCGAAGGCAAGGAGTTTATTCAAGAATATTCCTGCGGAAAGCCACTGCATGATGTAAAAGAGGTTGGCGAATCAAGCCTAAATGGAACGCGCATCACTTTTACACCCGATGCCAGCATTTTTATCGTTACCGAATACGAGTATGATATTTTAGCATCACGTATGCGTGAGCTGGCGTTTTTGAACCGCGGCATCACCATTACTTTGCTGGATGAGCGCGAAACATTGGAAGATGGAAGCTATAAAGGAGAAACGTTTTTCTCAGAGAACGGCTTGCCTGATTTTATCGCCTACTTGGATGAAAACCGCGAAAAGCTTATTCCTGAACCCATTGCCATCGAAGGAGAACGCAATGACGTTCCGGTTGAAATTGCCATGCAATATAACACCTCCTTTGCTGAAAATTTACATTCTTACGTCAATAATATCAACACCCACGAGGGTGGAACACACCTTGCAGGTTTTCGTCGCGGACTTACCCGTACCCTTAAATCTTATGCAGATAAATCGGGTATGTTGTCTAAGTTGAAATTTGATATCAATGGTGATGACTTCCGCGAAGGAATGACAGCCATTATCTCGGTTAAAGTGCCTGAACCACAGTTTGAAGGACAAACCAAGACTAAGTTGGGTAACAATGACGTGATGGGAATTGTAGATCAGATTGTGAGCGAGCATCTTGCTTATTATTTGGAAGAGCATCCCAAGGAGGCAAGAACAATTGTTAACAAAGTTATTTTGGCTGCAACAGCCCGTCATGCGGCCCGTAAAGCGCGTGAGTTGGTGCAGCGTAAAAGTGTGCTAACAGGCTCAGGTCTTCCTGGAAAACTTTCTGACTGTAGCGAACGTGATCCTGCTAAGGCTGAGATTTACTTGGTGGAGGGCGATTCGGCGGGTGGAACAGCAAAAGCAGGCCGCGACAGAAAGTTTCAGGCTATTTTGCCACTTAGGGGTAAAATCCTGAATGTGGAAAAAGCCATGCCACACAAAATATTTGATAGCGAGGAAATCAAAAATATCTTCACCGCCCTGGGCGTGAATATTGGAACAGAAGATGACAGCAAAGCGTTGAACATCGTAAAACTGCGTTACCACAAAATTGTCATCATGACGGATGCTGATATTGATGGAAGCCATATTGCCACGCTGATCCTTACTTTCTTTTTCCGTTATATGAAAGAACTGATAGAAAGAGGCTATGTTTATATTGCCACGCCGCCGCTCTATTTGTTGCGAAAAGGCAAACAAGAACAGTATGCCTGGAGCGAAGAGGAACGCGCCAGAATAGCTAACGATTGGTCTGTTGATGGCACAGAGCGCGGCATCCACCTGCAACGATACAAAGGTTTGGGAGAGATGAATGCAGAACAACTTTGGACAACAACGATGGATCCAGCACACCGTACTTTGCGGCAGGTTACCATCGAAAATGGCCTTGAAGCTGATCATGTTTTCTCTATGCTGATGGGTGATGAAGTGCCTCCACGTCGCGCGTTTATTGAAGCCAACGCAAAATATGCAAAAATAGACGTATAGCTTATAGTAACTCAGATAAAACAGGGATTCCCTTCTGAACGTTTCAGTTGGGAATTTTTTTTTGTCATAAACCAGCTTACTGAGCTA
>CAZOEV010000129.1:0-7056 GCA_964578915.1 uncultured Lentimicrobiaceae bacterium | reverse complement strand
TTCAAATCATTGCTGTGCGGTAGAACTTTTACTAAAAACGAGATTCTTCGTTTTCTGCTACCGGGCAGCTAAGAATCTTTTATTATTTCTGGACAACAAGGATTTCAAATATAGTTTTGAAAAACTAAAACTTCATGCCAATCGAGAAAATAAAGTTTCGTCCCGGCGACACCAATCCTGAACTATAGGGCATATACCGCTGATCCGTGATATTTTCAACGCCTCCGGTAACTGAAAATGTTTCCGAAATCTGTTTCATCACCTTAAAATTAAGGGTGTACCAGCCTGGTGAATAAATATCTCCATCCGCATTAGCGGGATAAAGCTCAGTTTTTCCCAGCTCAGAATCCGGCATATCAGCAAAAGGCACCTCACTTGCATATTGCGCATACAAATCCAGACGCAGCCCTTTGGTCATATAGCTTAGGCGCGTTATTCCGAACATTGGCGCAGCATGTCGCAGCGGGCTTTTCGATCCGTTGTCGAGCTCCTCTTCGCCTTTTTGCCAGGTGAAATGACTGAAGATGCTAAAACCGTTATCCAGTTTCCATTCAGCAGCAAGCTGAAGACCATAAACAGTAGCCTGCGACGCATTTTGAATGGCCTGAACCTTACTCATTTCACCGTCATAAATAATACTATCCTGGCCGTTGAAAGTAAAATCGCGACGCACCATTGCCTGATCCAATAAAGTATAAAAAGCTGATATATCAAGCTTTAGTCGATCAGCAAAAACGTGGGCAACGTCAATTTCGGCATTGTAAGCATATTCCGGTTTTAGGTTGGGATTGGGAACAACCACTGCGCCCGGCTCTGAGTCGAAAACCTTTCCGATATCATCCACATTGGGCGCACGAAATCCTGTTGAAACGCCAGCGCGAACAATCCAGCGGTCATCTGGAGTAAAATTCAGACCTAAACTCCCAGTAAGTGCGCCATTATTGGTGCTGGTAGTCTGAAACGGAAACTTATAAAAAGTGGTATCAAAATCGGCATTGAGCGACACATAATTATAACGCGCTCCGGCCTGCAACATCGTTTTTTCGGTGAGCTGATACTGATAGGTGGCAAAAATGGCAGCCGACAACCAAGCAGAATTAGGATAGCGAGAAGGACCTGCTACAGGAGTGCCATCAGTAATATCTGTATCTAAACCTGTGGATTCTACATCATTATAGACTATTTCGGCACCGTAGAGAAACTTAGAACGGTCTGAAAGCTTTTTCAAAAAGTCTAAATTCACCCCATAAGCATTCACTTTTTCAAAACGTTCGTAAAGCATCGTTTTCCCGAAATCACGGTCGTGGCGGCTTTCTTCAAAAAGCTGGGCAGATAAGTTTAGCACCATCTGATCAAACAGTTTGTGTTCCTGCTTTTGGATAACCGAAAAGCGGTTCATCATCCAATTTTGAGGCCCATAGTACCATTCTGCACTACGGGGTTCGCCATCACGATAACGTATCAAGCGGTCATAACGGTCGTAATCCGTTGTGGTTGAGTAGTTAAATCCATATTGAAATTCCCAGTTTTCATTGGGACGGTAGCTCACTTTTTGCATAAAACTTCCCATCTCAAAGCTTGTTGGCACTTGTACCTCCGGATTTTCATTTTGCACAACTACATCCACGCCATCAATGCGTTTCACATATTCTTTACGCAAGTAAAAATCAGGACCGTTAGATCCCATGCGCAGATTTCCAAAACGGTTAAAGCTAAACGAAGATACAGAAGCCCATTTTTCACTGCCGATATTTACATGAATATGTGACGAAAGCTCTTCATTAGCAGAGCTATAACGTGTGCTGGCCTTTCCTGAAGTTATAACTTTTTCATTAGCGGAAAATTTCGGACTTAAAGTCGTGAAATTCATCACGCCGCCAATGGCATCGCTTCCATACATCACAGAACCAGGCCCATAAAGCACTTCAGCCTGTTCAATGGTATAAGGATCAATATTGATGATATTTTGAATATTTCCACTTCTGAAAATGGCGCTATTCATGCGCACACCGTCAACACTGATAAGCAGGCGATTCGTTGCAAAGCCACGAATCATGGGGCTTCCTCCACCCTGCTGACTTTTCTGGATAGAAACTTCGCCTGTCATTCCTAATAAATCGGCGGTAGTTTGCGGATTGTCTATCTCAATTTGTTCCGGTCTGATAGTGGTAACTCTGCTGGTCAATTCCTTGCGCGGCTGTGCCCAACGCGTGGCGCTAATTACCACTTCGTCAAGTGAATAATTGGATTCGCGCATATAAATAATAAAATTATTAGTTAGCAATTCCTGCCAATTTGTAAGGACATTTTGATGACCGAGACGGCTTAAAAATATGCTATCAGCATCCTTAAACACAGTAATATCAGCCGTTCCAGACTGATCAGTAAGGGAAGAAATTCCGGCAGTTGTGCTATTGATAGTCACAAATTCTAAGGGACTATTGCGCTGCCAGTCAAGCACTTTTAAGTTTTGTGTATGTGCCGCAAAAACGGACATAACAAAAACCAGCAGCAATAGGTACTGTTTTTTCATGAAATCTTTTTTGTAAATTATAGTAAACCATAGGTCTTGGAACCTCTATTGTTCCTAAAGGTCAAACAATTAAAGACAAAGCAACTGTGGCGGATGTTCAGGTTGCCAGTTTACAAATAATTTATACGGACTATTTAAATAATTGTACTTCATAATATTACTAGTAAAAAGCTGCGCAGAAAAAGCCTGATCATCCTCCGTAAACCAATGCCAGCATATTTGCGACACCGTTGTTTTAGTCTTCACGCCTTCCTTTTGGTTAAAGGCTTTAGCCAAGGCGATTTTCTGGTTTAAAACTTCGGTTTCTTTGTGGTCGGGATAGACCAAAAACCAGGTTTGTGTTGCGCCTTCAAAGCGTTCTACAATGTCGTACATTATGCCATCCCACACAAACTCACGTTCATGAATACGAATAAAACGGCTTCCTTTACCTTGCATTTCGGCATGTGGAATAGACAGGTAAATCAATGATTTATCAGGCATCTGCTGCGAAATCACCAACATAGCTTCTTGTCTGGCATCAGCTTGATTGCGCTGCATCTGTTGCATCAGCCTGAAAGGCAGCAGCAAAGAAAGCAACATCAGCATGCCTACAATTAAACCACTTATTTTTATCACGGCACAAAAATAGCGATTTACAGTTATTATGAAGCTTAACAATTAATAAATCAGTATGGACTAGCTATTTTATCAATACTTTCTGGGTATAAACTCCATCTTGGGTTTCCAATCTCAGCAAGTAAACTCCTGCTTTTAATGCTGTTAGATCAAGCGGATTAGATGCATTGAAATTACTTTCCCGAATAAGCTGTTTTCCTTTAATATCGAAAACTACCAGCTCTTTAATATGCTGATCAGCAGGCATGGAAACCCAAAACTCACCCGTTCCCGGGTTTGGATAAACAGAGATTTCATTGTTCAAAATATGCCGTTGTACATCCATTATTGTGGCGGTAGCCGGAAAAGTTATATCATCAATCCAAGCGCAATCTTCGCCATTGGCCACGCTGCCATCTTTTACGTAAACCCATTTCAGAATATGCTCACCTTCAGGAATAGCAGCTGTTGCCAGCTCCCAATCCTGATCGCCGGACCATTCGCCCAGCTTCATCTCGTCCACATAAAAGCGTAAATGATCATAACTGCTTTCCGAAGAAACTTTGCGAAAAAAGCTTATTTCACCAGACTGCATTACAAACATCCTGATACGTAGCTCTGAACTCTGATTGTCATCAATGCTTCCTGATTTGGCTGCAAAATCGCCTTCATAAACTTCATTTTCGACAATTTGCCAGGGGGCTATCATTCCATGTATCCATTCGTACTTGCTGAAATCACCGGTTTCAAAGTCCTCAATCTGCATACCAATTGTCATTAGCCAGGATTGATGACTATCATAATACCAATCGCCGACAGGGCAATCCAGGTGAAAATTGGCAAGCACAAGGGTTCCAATGGGCGCGTATTCGTCCACGTGAATTGTGAATACAGCTTCATAAGTTTCGCCCGGAAGCAAGCTGCCAATTTCTACAGCAGGATTTTCTACCGTAATCCATTCACCATCAGTTGTTAGCGACAAAGTCAAATTATCAGCAGCGCTTCCGCCAGTGTTTCCTCCCATAATATGTAGCTCTACCGTTTCACCTGCATCCAACATACCATTCTGATTTCCAGTAGCATCATCAATAAAATAACTAGAAATATTATTTATGGGCGTAAGAACTTCAAGCGCAAAACTATCTTCCCAGCTTTGATCGCCAGCAGTTAATAACATTTGAATTTCAAAAGCTGTCATGGGTGGCACCATCTCCGAAATCTCAAGTTGAAAAGCATTATTCAAATCTAAAATTTCGCCCGCGCCAATAGTTCCAGCCATAGCTTCTGCGTCCAGAACTGTCACTATTTCATCATTTATACTGATGACAAGCTCAACATCTTCAACTAACTCACTACCAATATTTTTCAGTGCGATATTCAATGAAATCGTTTCCCCATAATCGGCTTGGCCGTTTTCATTACCAGTCTCATCAACAATTTGCATGCTTTCCCAAATCAAGTAAGCGCCTTCATTAGGGATAATAGTAACTGGTAATACTTGCTGCAAAATATTTTGACCAACAATCACAAGCTCGGCTTCACCGGTTTGGTTAAGTGGTTCATCAAAGATGACAACCGCATTCCCATCGCCATCCGAGTCAGCAGTACCAAGCATTACACCATCTTGGCGCAAATGGCAACGATAGCCCGCCAAGGCTTCTCCTTCAAATTGAATATTTACGGCAGTCTCCGACAGGCCAATAATAAGTTCAGCGGTATAATCCACTTCTGGCTCAAAAGGTTCAGCTGTCCAAACACTTAGAAGTGCATCGCCCATAATATGCAGGTCATAAAAGTTCCAGCGTAAGGCTCCTTCTTCCCACTGACCAGGAGCAGTAACCCAAGGCGCCGTTTGAATCTTCGATTCGCGCAAAGCCATACCCAGGAAAGGAATTTTATCGTTATAAAATGCATCTGTCATTTCGCGGTGTAAATGCGCTGATGGCCCTTCGGTCTGCCCTTCGTTGAACCAGCCAAAACGTGAATTTCCCATTACTGCCACAGCAAAATTTTCTATCAAAACCATCTTTTCAAGGATGCAATCGTCGTAATCAAATGAGCCGCAATCGCAGCCATGCGTGTGTAATAGCGTGAAGTTATGATCAACGCCATTGGTAGCAGAGAAATTGGCATTTGTAATATCTGAATTATATAAATGAGCCACATAAGTTTGGCTGGCATGACCCACGTGATGCACAAATTGTTTGCCCTGGTTGATGCTGTTTATCAAGTCGTTGCCATTCCAGGAATCATTAAACTCGTAAATACGCTCCGTTTCATAAGATACTGGAATGCCATTGGTCGTGTAGCCATTTTCGGAAGTTTCCCCTATCAGCAATTCCAGATAATCGCGTCCCCAAGTATCCGGATTACTATAAAGATTTTCGCCGACAAAAAGCGGTTTTTCCAGCTCTCCTAGCACAGGCTGCTGCTGATACATCATGCTTTTGTTGAGCATATTAGCCAATTCGGCTGCATTCCCAAAAGGCATACGCGCAATGGCGAGTTCGGGCAGTAAATCGTCTTCGCCGGGCTCTCCCCAACGGTCGTCGTTGTCGGCATTCCAAGTGCCATCTAGTGCTGCATAATATAGGTCAGCGGGAATTCCATCGTCAGTATAACCTCCGCCTGATTCCACATAACAATACAGGCCGCGTGCAGGAATAAGCTGCACATCGCCGCCCAAAATCACATATTCAATGCCGTGTTCGTTGTATTCCTGAATAAGATAATTTCTAATTTTTTCTTGTAAATCAAGGCCTGTCATTTCTGACTGAATCGTTTCTTTGGCAGCCAACTGCACTTTAAAACCTCTTTGATAATACATTTCTACCAAAGGCTGAAATTGCTCGAAATAACTTTCAGGCGTTACAATAAGCATATCATAATCTGTTGTTTCGCGGGTTTTAACTAAATAAGCTTCAATGGCTTCCGGGTTTTGAACCAAAGATTCTACGCTTTGTTTTGTTGATTTATTCAACCAGACTTCGTTATCATTTTCACGCATCATCTGTTTAGTCGTAATCGTAACTTTCACTTCGGTGGCATAATACAATTCTCCGCTTGCCGGAAAATAAGAAACCGGCGTAAATGTGCAGAAAGCGATGCCCATCCCGTTGAGCCAGTTGGTCGTTAATTTCCCGTTCTTGATTGCAGGATAATTTTCTTTAGACCGATAAACCACCTCATTTTTAAGGTATTGGGAAGGCCGTTTTTCCGATAGTGGTCGTGAACTTTGATAAGGAGTCAGATAAATAGATTGATCAAGCTTTTTTTGCTCAATAAAAGTCACTTCAACAGAAACGGCTTCCTCTCCAGGCGCTAACAGCAGGCTGATTTTCTGCCACGGCAATGCAGGCTCCCCGGCCATTCCCGACAGATAACTATCACCAAACTTCAGTAGTTCACCATATTTGGTTTTCACCACTTCGGGGGCGTCAAAATACCAAGTTTTTTCAATTACGTCAGCTTTCAATAGAAAACCGCAAAGCATCAAGCTAACAACAAGTGTAAATTTTTTAAACATTTTAATCAGATTTTAAGAAACGATAGCTTAAACTATTTATTTTTAGAATATTAAATGGTCTGTGATTTATCTTTTGTAAATCAAATTCATTTCAGATAATTCTTGTCCAATTTGATGAATTCCAGTTAGTATTTTCTCAGTCTGGTTTTCTGAAGGTTTTTTGTGGCCTTGCACATACTGGGACAAAAGTGTTGGGTTCATGCCAATTTTTTCTGCCAGAAATTTTGAGTTTAGAACTTTAAAGTATTTAAAGAATTGAGCAAAGTCTATTTCAAATTTTAAATTTTCATGCAAAACTTCAAATTGATCTTCAAAATAAAGCTGTACTGCCTCTAAGGCATTGTTCATTAATTCAGGGACAGTTCTAGCTGTCGTAAAAATTGGAAACGCTTCAGAATAG
>CAZOEV010000128.1:0-7066 GCA_964578915.1 uncultured Lentimicrobiaceae bacterium | reverse complement strand
GAAACAGAAAACACTATGCTGTCGGACAACACTTATGTTATGGCCGAACTGATAGAAGGTGGTGAACAGGTTTATACCGATGAATCGGTGCTAATGTCATCATTATCCGAAAAAAGCTATAGCGACAAGGCTTCTATCAATGGCAAGTCTTTTCATTTTAAATCTTTGCGTTATATTCCAAATGCACAGGAAATGTTGGTGAAAGGAAAGCCCGGCGAAGGAGATCCTTATGTTATAATGGTGGTTTCTACTGCCAATTCTGGTCGCAACAACCTGATTATTAAACAAGGTGATCAGCGCAGGTTTTTAGGTCAAAATTTCATTTTTGATCAAAAAGAAAATCCAGAAGCCATCAACCTTAAATTTATTGATGGAAAACTCAGTATCAAAACCCCGGAAGTGCTGATGTCGATGTCGATGGCTGGAGGTGCTGCGGATACTTTGCAAGCCAATCAGTGGCAGCCGTTTGAAATGCGGAAACTATATAGCATGGGCGATATGCGTATTGTGTTGACCGACGTTTACGAAAATGGCAAAGTAGATTTTACCGCATACCAAGGCAAAGACATGAATTATATGGATGCCATGATTGTAGAAGTAGCCTCTGATGGCCAAACCAAAGAAGTTGCACTACGTGGTGGCCGCGGCTATTTGGGCGAAAATGCTACTTTTGAACTAAACGGCACTACTATTAATATGATGTATGGCGCAAAAATTCTCGACCTGCCATTTTCTATTAAGCTCATTGATTTTGAGCTCGAAAGATATCCTGGTTCAATGAGCCCTGCCTCTTATGCCAGTGATGTGGTGCTAATTGATCAGTCGGATAATGTGGAGCAAGAATACCGTATTTTTATGAATAACGTATTGAATTACAAAGGATACCGATTTTTTCAGTCTTCTTATGATAAAGATGAATTGGGCACGGTTTTATCAGTGAATCATGATGCGCTGGGAACTTGGATAACATATCTTGGCTATTTTCTACTTTCATTAGGCATGTTGTTGGCGCTATTTGTGCCGCACACCCGTTTTGCCTTGTTAGGGAAATTGCTCAAAAAGTCGCAGCAAAAAACCGCAGTAATATTGGTATGTGCCCTATTGGCTGGCGGAGGCTTAGCTGCCCAGCAACATAACCACAGCATGGAAATAACAGAGATTCCAACTGAAATGGCTGCTGAATTTGGAGCTTTATTGGTTCAAGATCAAGACGGACGACTAAAACCGTTGAATACACTCTCGAATGAAATGCTGCGAAAAGTAGCCCGCAAAAGCACTTTTAACGGTCTAAATGCCGATCAGGTTTTGATGGGCATGCAGCTGGAACCGGAACAATGGCAGTTGCAAAAAATGATCAAGGTGAGCCATCCTGAACTCAAGAAGTTTTTGAATATCCGTGAAGGCAGTCACGCCGCTTTTGCAGACTTTTTGGATATGCAAAAAGGTAGCGGATACAAGCTGCGTGATATGGTATCGCAGGCTTACGCTAAAAAACCTGCCGAACGTAGTAAGTTTGACAACGATGTGATAAAAGTGGACGAACGCGTAAATATTTCCTACTTGGTTTATACCGGTGACTTACTCAAAATTTTACCCGATCCACGCGATTCGCACAATCCATGGTTTAAACCGGGCGAAAAAGTGACTGGTATGGAAGCCAATGACTCCGCTTTTATTACAGATGTAGTTCCTTACTATTTTATGGCCTTAGGAGCTGGTAATTACGATCAGGCCAGTGAGTTGGCGCAAGGGATTAATAATTTCCAACAGCGTTATGGTGCTGATATTGTGCCTTCACAATCAAAAGTTAAAGCCGAAATTTTATATAACAAGCTGGGTATTTTCGATCGACTAGGAAAGTATTTTGGTTTGGTTGGCTTGGTATTGTTGGTTATGGTTTTCATTCAAATCTTTAAAGAACGTAAATGGATCAATAAATCTGTTAGTGTTTTTTACTGGATTGTCGTGTTATTTTTCGTGTTTCAAACAATTGGATTAGCTATTCGCTGGTATATTTCTGGTCGCGCACCTTGGAGCAATGGCTACGAATCCATGATTTATATCAGCTGGGTTACTGTTATGGCTGGTCTTATTTTCTCTCGAAAATCGCCTATGACAATAGCCGCCACTTCTATTCTGGCTTCAATTATCTTAATGGTTGCGCACCTCAGCTGGATGGATCCTGAGATTACAAACCTCGTTCCCGTGCTAAAATCCTACTGGCTCACGATCCACGTTTCCATTATTACGGCAAGCTATGGCTTCTTGGCATTGGGCGCCTTGCTTGGGTTTATTAACCTGATTTTGATGATCCTAAAAAGCAAAAATAATTATGCAGACCTTCAAAAACGGATTAAAGACCTCAATTATATCAATGAACGCACGGTGATTATTGGGCTTTACCTGCTGACCATCGGAACATTTTTGGGAGGTATTTGGGCTAACGAATCCTGGGGCCGATATTGGGGCTGGGACCCTAAAGAAACCTGGGCGCTGGTAACTATTCTCGTGTATTCATTTATTTCACACATGGGATATATGCCTGGCATGAAAACCGACTACAACTTTAGCCTGTTTACGCTGGTTGGTTTTGCTTCGGTCATTATGACCTATTTTGGCGTAAACTATTACCTTTCTGGCTTGCATTCGTATGCGGCTGGTGATCCGGTTCCAGTGCCAACATTCGTGTATTACACGATTGCTGTTGTGTTTTCTGTTTCGCTTTGGGCATACCTTAACGAACGCAAATACCTTTTTGCGCCAGATAAATCTTCGAGATAAAGTATTCTTGTAAAAGCTTAGTAGGCAATACTAAAATTCGAATTATGAAAAAACTTTTTCTTCTTTCAGTGATCCTACTGAATATGGCATTCAATGGTGTCGCTCAAGAAACTAGAAAAGAGATAAAGGATTTTATCAACACTGAGATTATCTTAAATAATGGCTTTGCGGGTGAAAGCATAACTCTTATTAAAGAAAAGAAGAACTACTTTATAATTCGAAAGGCTTTCGGTTCAGGAATTCCTGTAGTTTTAACCATTAAATACTCAGTGAATTTCAATAGTAAATTTCAAATTGACTTTTCGGAAATAATTGAATCTGATGACTCCGAATTTAAGAAGCAATGTGAAGAAAAATTCAGAATGAGCGTCTTAGAAGATGAAGTTTGTATTTATTTGAATGGGCTAAAATTAGTTACAAAAATAAATACGCTGCCTAATAAAACCTTTGAGCAATAGTATCTTTTGGGACGATAAAGTTATAGCGAGCTGTTGAGGATTTTTTGTGTTACTCACGATTCCAACAATAACAATTAAAAGACTTTTCAATGTTAACGCTAGTTGCACTGAAAAGTCTTTTTTTGTTGATTTAGTAAATGATTTTAATCTTGCTAACGCTTTAGTATTTCGTAATGCAGTTAAAACAAAGCAGTTGATTTACTGTTATAGTAGCCTATGAAAAGTTTAATTAAAAAGTTTCTTAAAGTTGCTATTATTTTGCTTTTTTTTAGCGCCTTCGCGGATGTAAATGCGCAGCTAAGTAAGGTTCAAATACTTGATTTTGAAAATTTTGAACCTTTGTTGAACAAAAGCAATGATACGGTTTATGTCATCAACTTTTGGGCAACTTGGTGTGTTCCATGCGTGAAAGAATTACCTGATTTTGAGCAGTTGAATGCAACTTATGCAGACAAAAACTTCAAAATGATCTTAGTAAGCCTTGATTTTAAGAGTGCTTTAGAGAGTAGAGTAATTCCATTTGTTGCTGAGAAGAATATAAAGGCAGAGGTTTTATTGCTGCATGCGCCAGATGCCAATGCCTGGATCAATAAAGTGAATCCTTCTTGGTCGGGCGCAATTCCGGCTACCGTAATATATAAAAATGATTTTCGGCTGTTTCACGAAGGCAGCTATACCTATCAAGAACTCAATACAATTGTAAAACCATTAATAAATCCATAACAATGAAAAAAAGTTTTTTTACACTGATTTTTACGCTTCTTATTTCTGTTGCTTCAATGGCCCAGGGCTATAAAGTGGGCGACAAAGCCGCCGATTTTAATTTGATGAATACCGATGGCAAAATGGTTTCTATGGCCGACTATCCTGATAGCAAAGGTTTTATTGTGATTTTCACCTGTAACCATTGTCCTTACTCAATTGCTTACGAAGACAGGAAAATTGCGCTTGCCGAAAAATTTGCTCCGCTGGGATATCCGGTTATTGCCATTAATCCCAATGATTCAACGATTGTGCCGCAGGACAGTTATTCCAATATGGTGAAACGTACTGCCGAAAAAGGTTTTCCCTATCCTTATTTGCTCGACGCTGATCAAACTGTTTTTCAGCAATATGGTGCCACCCGTACACCGCACGTTTACCTTTTAAATAAAGAATCCGATGATTTAATTGTGCGTTATATTGGCGCCATCGACAATAATTATGAAAATGCAAAGAATGCTTCTGAGCATTATGTTGAAGATGCGATTGAAGCTTTGCAGCAAGGACAAAATCCTGATCCTGATTTTACTAAGGCAATTGGATGTTCTATTAAGATTAAAAAGTCTTAAGCTGGATTTTTTTTAGCTCCAGTTTTCTTAGATTAGGTTATTTTAATCAATGTTTCCGGTTAAAAATATGACATACATCCCTGTCTGATGGCAGATAAGGATGTATGTCATTTTATACGAAAGGTTTAACGGATTTCAATGCGTTTTAGTAGGTGTTTTATCCGATAGCTGTCGGATTTCTGCCATTAACTGACTGTATGTTAAGGGTGAAGGAAATTGTTTTAACTTGGTGGCTTCAAGATTAAATCTATTTTACAATACACTTTTGTCGAATCTGTCGAAACTCAGTTTTTTTAATCATCAAATTCATTATTATGATCCGAAAATTTTATTTATTTGTCCTTGTAGCATTCATTTTAAGTGCGTGTGAAGCACCTGAAAAATCAATGAAAAATGAGAATCCATTTTTTGTGGAATACACAACGCCCTATGGCATTCCGCCTTTCAGTCTTATTAAAACAGAGCACTTTATTCCCGCGTTAGAAAAAGGATTGGAAGAGCAAAAAGCTGAAATTGATGCCATTGTAAATCAAAAAGCAGCTCCAACGTTTGATAATACTATCGAAGCTTATGAGCGAAGTGGCAAACTTTTGGACAAGGTGAGTTCGGTTTTTTACAACCTCAGATCAACACTTACCAGCGATACTATGCAAGAAATTGCGCGAACCATGTCGCCCATGATGTCAAAGCATAATGATGACATTACGCTTAATGCAGCACTTTTTGAGCGTATTAAAACGGTTCACGATAATGCGGCCTCGTTCAATTTAGATGCCGAACAGCAAATGCTGCTCGAAAAAATTTACAAAGGCTTTGTGAGGGGAGGAGCACTGCTTGGCGATGCCGATCAACAGGAAATGCGTAAGTTGAACGAAGAGCTTTCGATGCTTTCACTAAAGTTTGGCGACAATATTCTGGCCGAAACCAATAAGTATCAGATGGTTATTGATGACAGGGAAAAGTTAAAAGGCATGCCTGATAATTTTGTTGAGGCCGCCGCTGAAGCTGCCAAAGATGCTGGATATACTGATAAGTTCGTATTCACTTTGCAAAAACCCAGCTTATTACCCCTACTCACTTATGCTGATAATCGAGAATTGCGTGAGGAAATGTTTAAAGGCTATATCAACCGTGGCGATAACAACGATGAGTTTGACAATAAGGCAAATTTGAGTCGCATTGCAGTGCTAAGAGCTCAGCGCGCTCAGCTGCTGGGCTATGAGAACCATGCAGCTTTTGTTCTGGAACGTAATATGGCCAAGAATCCCGAAACGGTAAACGAGCTTTTGAACGAATTGCTTGCTGCTGCCATGCCAATGGCTAAAAACGAAGCTGGCGACTTGCAAAAGCTCATTAACAAACGCAAGGACGGTATCACCTTAGAAGCTTGGGATTGGTGGTATTATGCTGAAATTTTGCGTAAAGAAAAATACGATCTGGATGAAGCTGCTTTGCGTCCTTATTTTAAGTTGGAAAATGTTAGAGATGGCGTTTTTGAGACAGCAAATCGCCTGTGGGGCTTACAATTTGAGGCCCGCAATGATTATCCAAAATACCATAAAGATGTTCAGGTTTATGAGGTTTTAGAAGCTGACGGCAGTCATGTAGCCGTTTTGTTTATGGATTTTTTCCCACGTGCATCAAAACGAGGAGGTGCCTGGATGAGTAGTTTCCGCAAGCAATCTAAAACACAGGATGGAGATTTTATTACGCCTATTATCACAACTAATTTCAACTTTACGGCACCTTCAGCCGACAAGCCAGCACTATTGAGCTGGGACGAAGTGCAAACTACATTCCACGAAATGGGACACGCTTTTCATGGCATGTTGTCCAACACCACTTACAACAGTTTGAGTGGAACAAGTGTGCCACGCGACTTTGTTGAGCTGCCTTCGCAGATTATGGAGCATTGGGCTGGCGAACCCGAAGTGATGGCTTTTTATGCCAAACATTACGAAACCGGTGAAGTGATTCCACAAGAATTGATAGATAAAATGCAGAAAAGCAGCACCTTCAATCAAGGTTTTTCAATGGCTGAGTTTTTATCAGCAGCTGCGCTGGATATGGATTGGCATACAATCGACGGAATGGAAACTTATGATGCGGTGGAGTTTGAAAATGCCTCACTGGCCGAGAGCGGCCTGATTCCTGAAATCGTTGTAAGATACAGAAGTCCTTATTTCAGTCATATTTTCTCCGGTGGATATTCGGCTGGCTATTATAGCTATATTTGGTCGGAAGTACTTGATAGCGACGCTTTTGAAGCGTTTAAAGAAAATGGCATCTTCGATCAGAAAACAGCAGCTTTGTTCCGTGAAAATGTTTTAGCACGTGGCGGAACTGCTGATCCAATGGATCTTTATGTTGCTTTTAGAGGAAAAAAACCTACTAAAGACGCACTGCTGAAGAACAGAGGAATAACAAAATAGAAATTGTTAGTACAAAACAAAGCCCGGCTTATTATTAATAAGTCGGGCTTTTTTATTTGCTTTT
>CAZOEV010000127.1:0-7105 GCA_964578915.1 uncultured Lentimicrobiaceae bacterium | reverse complement strand
AGCTGTTGATTAAATCCAGTTCATGATTTTTGTGCCGACTAACACCTACAGTAGTTTTTTCAAGCTTGTTATGGGTGTTTAGCCTTATTTCTGCGAAGCGGTAATTTTTTGGGATGGCTTCCATGAAATTTAAAACAATCTCCTGGTTAAGAATGCTACGCGAAAAAACGCCCAACTGTTGCGCAAAAAATGGCTGAAACAAATAGCTGAGGCCAAACTTACGCTTTCCGGTAAGCGGAAAAACCCGTTCATAATCATTTTCCACCAACGCATTCCATTCAGGATGAACAATATCCAAGTACCACGACCAGCCATATAAATTGCCATTGAACGCATTTTTTATACAGGCGTCCCATTTGAGTTTGTCAATTTCAGCATGCCTTAGGAACTTAATCATAGTGTTATTTTATTAAGGCATAGCGGTTTGTAAAATCGACTCAAAAACAGCACGCCAGCCCACCCAGCGTTTTTGCTCACTCAGGGTTTCGTTGTGCCACAGCAAAATAAAGGTGCCGCCAACTGCTTTTACCGACTTTATTAGCTCTTCAGCTTGCAAAACAGCTTCGGTAGTACCCAATTTCATATAATCACGTAAGGTACCGTCCATCAAAGTAAATGGATGCACCCGTAAATTCGTAACCACATCGTGATCAAGATCATAGAAATAAAAATCATCCGCAATACCAGCTCTAAAACCTGGCTGCGCTGCATAGCCCATGGTGTAATCGTCCTCAATGTCCATATCAATCAGGTTGTGATAGGTTCCAGGGAGGTTCA
Organism: uncultured Lentimicrobiaceae bacterium; assembly: GCA_964578915.1. GTDB lineage: Bacteria > Bacteroidota > Bacteroidia > Bacteroidales > F082 > UBA5536. Next base: position 6,328 of record CAZOEV010000127.1, on the reverse strand, counting down.
TGCGTAGAAAGTGCTGCCGGCTTTTGGTGACTTCCTTATTTAGCACACGACTTAGAAGTTTAATTTCCTGCTTAAGCAAAGCCCGGTCATCAAAAGAGGCATAGGAAGGATGAATACCGATTTCGGCATAATCACCCAAATATTTGATAAAATGTTGAAAATGACGATTGCGGACAGAAATATTTTTATCGTTGAGTCCATACTTAGCGAAAAGGATGAAATAAAGCGGCCTTAGTTTATATTTTTTTTGAATATCCAGCTGGTAATCAAATGTATTAAACGGATCAATTTGCTTGTGCCTCAACACCTTTGTGCGTTGTTTCATCTCGCCAAAATCCGCTTTAAGAAAATCTCTCAGATAGGCTCCGGCACTGCGAACCAGGCCTTTATGCAAATAAGCCCAGGCTGCATCAATATCATAAGTGAGCTGAAATCGGTAGTTTTTTTCACGAATTTTTAAGGCAGGATAAAGCAATTGCAAACGTGCTCCAAACGCAATAATCCAGCGGTTTACAACAGGTTTTTGAAGCATTCCCATTTTTGTGAGCACAGAACTCTCAGCTTCAAACCGACCATGCTGATCGCTAACAAAAGGCAGATATTCCTCGTAGCGGCTGACCAGAAAAAAACTGGCAGCAAACACATCAAAAGTCAATATCGACTGCTTATTAAAGACAGGAAAAATGGCTTTAATATCCTCAAATTGAAATGCTTTCAACTCCTGGCTAACGATTTCACGCTCAAACAATAATTTAACTGATTGCAAAAACGGAACGCCCTCAACAGGCTGATCGCCATAAAATAAACGAGGCCCCTCATGCGCCAGAAGTAGCTGCTGATCGGTAGTAAAATCATAAGCGATGCCAAGCTGTTCAACAAGCACTAAATCAAAGATATAGCGCAAACGATTGGTAACTTTTGTAACGCCTATAAGCATTTTATTCATAACAGCCTGTCTTTTGTATTGTTTGGCAAATTTAAGTGAAATAATGGTAATTATTGCAGTCTGTTAGGTTAGCTTTTAATTACTACTTCAGCAAAAACAAGAGGAGAAGCTGTCATTTTTTCAAAATCACTGCTTAACTGCAATTGTTTATTATCATGCTCAACCGAATGTTTCTAAACAAGCCTGTATATCTAATGAAGTCCCACTAGCAACAAAAAAATAGCAGTATAATATTTTCACCAAAAGCCATTTCCCTTCCAGACAAGCTTTGTTCGAGATTGAACACCATTTTATAAAATCGCACACTAAATCAACAACCAAATATCGTATAACACTCAAATATAGTATATTAAAATTTTTGGCACACGGATTGAATTGAAACTATTGAAATTCAAATATAACTATAGCAACCATGCACCGTCCTTTTATTTATTTAGCTGTTTTACTACTCCTTTTAATAACAGAAAGCACACAAAGTCAGTCGCTTATACAAACTTTCCGCGGTAGAGTTTTAGATGACTACACAGAACTACCCCTACCTGGCGCCAGTATTATCATCCTGCAATCCGATCCGCTTACTGGTACAATAAGCGATCAGCAAGGCAGGTTTCGTCTTGAAAAGCTCGACCTGGGCCGCTTTGATGTGGAAGTAAGCATGATTGGTTACGAAAGTAAAATCCTCAAAAACCTCTTGCTAACATCAGGACGTGAGTTGGTTATGGAAATTAGGATGGAAGAACAGGTTTATCAGCTAGAGGATATTGTAATTCGCCCTGAAATACGCAAAGATCAGCCTATCAATGAAATGGCTACAGTAAGCGCCCGCTCTTTTACCATCGATGAAACAGAGCGTTATGCTGGCAGTTTGGGAGACCCTTCGCGTATGGCATCTAATTTTGCTGGTGTTTCTTCAGTTTCTGACCAGCGCAACGACATTGTGATCAGGGGCAACTCACCTCTTGGGTTGCTTTGGCGCATGGAAGGCCTTGAAATCCCAAATCCGAATCACTTTGGCTCCTTGGGTTCAACAGGAGGCCCCATCAGCATGCTCAATAACAACCTGCTCACCAATTCAGATTTCTATACCGGAGCATTTCCAGCTGCGTTTGGAGATGCACTTGCAGGTGTTTTTGATTTACGCATGCGTAATGGCAATAATCAGCAGCATGAGTTTATGGGACAAATCGGTTTCAATGGAATTGAAATAGGCGCTGAGGGCCCCTTTGCTAAGCATAAGCAGTCCTCCTATTTGGTAAATTTTAGATACAGCACGCTTGAATTGCTCAAACAATTGGGCATGAGTTTCGGAACAGGAACTGCAGTGCCAAAGTATCAAGATCTTTCATTTAAACTCAACTTTCCACTTAAAAAAGGCCTCCTATCTGTTTTTGGGATAGGTGGCGTCAACAATATTGCCATGCTTGACAGTGAGGAAAACGACGCTCAATATGGTTTTTCAGGTACCGATTTGTACAACAGAAACAGCATGGGTGTTATTGGGGCAAAATACCAGTACTATCTAAGCGAAAAATCCAATATTACAACAAGGCTTGCTATCTCTGGCATAATGGGATCAGCAACAATATATGATTTAGCTTATAATATGGACACAGCTTCGATTGATGAAAAGCTATCAGAAATAAAATTAACCATCTCATCTACTTATGCACAAAAATTTAACACCAAAAACTTTCTAAACATAGGTTTCATATATGACTTGTATGCCGCAGAGTATATGGGAAAAGAGTTTCAACAGAAAGAAAAAAACTATAGATACTATCTGAATACAAATGGAAAACTTGGATTTGGCAGGGCATTCGCTGAATGGCGACATCGCTTCTCAGAGGAGTTTTCAATTACGTCTGGGCTGCACGCTTCCTATCTTTTTTTGAACAACACCAAAGCACTTGAACCCCGGCTGGGCTTAAAATGGGACTTTTCTCCCAATCAAAGCCTTAGTTTCGGAACGGGCATGCATAGTCAATCCCAGATGAAAGCAGTTTATTTTAGTCAGAGTCTGGTTGACACCATGAATATGACCTATGAACTGACCAACAAAAATCTCGATTTTAGTCGTAGTTTACATCTTGTTTTAGGTTATGAGAGACTCTTAGGAGAAGGACATCGGTTAAAAACAGAACTATACTATCAAAAACTTTATGACATTCCGGTAAGTCGCCATCAACCCGAGTTTTCGTTAATCAGTCAGGGAGGTGGATATTCATTCAGAAGTTATGCCAATATGGAGAATACAGGTACAGCCGAAAACAAGGGTGTTGAACTTACGCTGGAAAAATTCCTTCACAAAGGCTTTTATTATTTGTTTACCGCTTCAATATTTGAGTCAGCTTATCGCGGATACGATGGTATATGGCGCAACTCAGCATTTAACAACAATTTTGTTATTAACGCCTTGAGTGGCTACGAATGGGAATTGAGCCCAAAATCTCTGCTTTCGGTTGACTTAAAAGTAGTATATGCTGGGGGTAATCGCTACTTACCCATTGATGTAGAAAAATCTATCGCTGAGGGAGGTGCTGAATACGATTGGAACAGGGCATATGCGGAGCAATTTCCTGACTATTTCAGACTTAACACCCGCATCACCTATCGCCTTAATATGCGAAATGTGAATCAGGAATGGGCACTTGACCTGCAGAATATGACCAATCACCAAAATATCTTTACACAAAACTGGAACAACTCTGAGCAAGGTATCAGCACCTCCTACCAAATGGGTTTTATGCCGATGCTTACCTATAGAATTTATTTTTAATTACGCTTAAAAAGGAGGTCTTTTGCTATTGAAATTTCCGCGCTTTCAAGCAGCGTAACTTTTTTGTTCATTCTATTCAAAAACAATACTTTACGCTTTAATAAAACCACCCAAGTTTGTTGTACCCATCAAGATCAAACTTCATAATACAAGATTAATTATTCTAAAATTTCATGTACTTTTGAAGCCAAATTCATTGCCCTCATGGAAAATTTTATTGTATCCGCCCGTAAATACAGGCCCGTCACTTTCGATATGGTGGTTGGCCAGCAATCTATAACCTCTACGCTAAAAAACGCAATCCGCAACAACACCCTTGCGCAGGCTTTTCTGTTTACTGGTCCGCGTGGTGTTGGCAAAACCACCTGCGCGCGCATCATGGCAAAAACCATCAACTGTTTCAATCCCACGCCTGAGATGGAAGCCTGCGACCAATGCGAATCCTGTGTTTCATTTAACCGTTCCAACTCCTTCAATATCCACGAGTTGGATGCTGCTTCCAATAATTCTGTTGACGACATCAGAAACTTGGTGGATCAGGTGCGTATTCCGCCTCAGGTGGGAGCCTACAAGATTTATATTATTGATGAGGTACACATGCTTTCAGCAGCGGCATTCAATGCTTTCCTGAAAACACTGGAAGAACCTCCGGCCTACGCCAAATTTATTTTGGCAACCACCGAAAAGCATAAAATTATCCCAACCATCTTATCGCGCTGCCAAATATTTGATTTTAAGCGAATAACCCTCGAAGATATCAGCAAACACCTGGAATATGTTTCTGATAAAGAAGGTGTAACCGCCGAAGCAGAAGCATTGGCTATTATCGCTCAAAAGGCCGATGGCGCCTTGCGCGACGCGCTCTCCATCTTTGATCAGATGGTTAGTTTTTCTGGCAAAAACATCACCTACAAAGATGTTATTGCCAACCTGAACGTATTGGATTTTGAATATTATTTTTCGATCACAGAAAATATTCTGCAAGGCAATACCAGCGCGGTTTTACTCACGTTAAATGAGGTTATTGAGAACGGCTTTGACCCGCAGCATTTTATCCACGGTATGGGAAGCCATTTGCGTAGCCTGCTCGTAAGCAAAAACCCAGAAACAGTGCGCCTGATGGAGCTTAGTAAAAGCTTGCAAGACCGCTATGCCATCCAGGCCAAAACTTGCAGCATGGAACTGTTGCTGGAAGCACTCGACATCAATAATCGCTGCGATATCAACTACCGAAGCAGCAATAATAAACGCCTTCACCTTGAAATTGCGCTCCTACAGATGTGTGCCCTTTCGGGACAAAAAGCGCCTAAACAGCAAGCAGCGCCAAGTTTGGCAGCCAACAGACCAGCTGAGCCAACAACACAGAAGCCATTGAGCCAGACACCTGCTACACCCCCCACAACCGTAGCGGCTCAAGCACCAAAAGCGGCAGCACAAAATACAGCGCCTGCACCAAACTATCCAACTGCTCAGCCCGCAGCGCAAGCAGCATCCGAACCCCAACATCAGGTGAGGGAAGCAAATGCAGGCCAGATGAGAGGCACCCGCACCATCTCAATCAGCGATACCGAGAAAAAAGTAGAAGAAAAAACGGAGGAACCTGAGCCGGAAACGCGTGGCGCTTTTGATCAGCAAATGCTCACAACTTGCTGGACTGGTTTTGTGGATGGCTACAAAACTGTTTCGCCCAGCTTTGCCAATGCTATCGGCCAATTCGAACCTCAATTAGGCGAAAACTTTGAAATAAAATTCACCATTGAAAACAGTTTGGTAGCCAATGACAAGCTCAATATGAGTGCACTTTACGATCACCTAAAAAAAGCCTTCAATAACAATCAACTCATACTTACACCAGTAATTTCCGATAAACCCCGCAAACTAGAGGCTTATACGGATAAGGAAAAGTTTGAAAAAATGTCAGAACTTAGGCCACATCTGCTTCAGCTTAAACAGGAGCTCAATCTGGAGGCAAGCTTTTAAGTTGTCTTTGCAAGAAAAGGCCAAAAAGAGCTTTATTATTCCCGACACTTATTAAGCAACAAACTTCTGTCATAAGGCTTGTATTATACGATGAACACAATTAAGATAGACACCTTAGGAAATGAATTTCTGATTGAAATATGCCATCACGAAAACGAATTGCCTGAAATTAAAAAGCTGGACGATTCTATTTTTAATGCGCATCAAGGCATTTCAAACGAACTTCTGCTTGCCATTTTTAAGCAAGGTGGATTGTTAGTTTACAAAATCAATAATCAAATAGTTGGTGAAAGTCAGGTGCTATTTGAGTCTGCCGCAGGGCAAAGCATCGAAAACAAGCAAACTGCTTTATTTTATGGCACAGCTGTGCTACCAGCATTTCGTGGCCATCGTATCGGTGAAGCACTGGCTTTGGCGCAGGAAAAATTGGCGATTACTAAAGGAAAAACACGCGCCATTCTTAGTGTGAGACCCGAAAATGCCACCAGTATTAGTTTGCGCCTGAAAATGGGATTTAAAATAATAAGCTGGGAAGCTGATTACTACGGAAGCGGAAGGCTGATGATGGAGAAGTGGCTTACACCAAAACCTATTGAAACAACTAAACCTACCGGAAAAGTAATACA
>CAZOEV010000126.1:0-7107 GCA_964578915.1 uncultured Lentimicrobiaceae bacterium | reverse complement strand
ATTTCGCCTACGCGAAAAGAGAATGTTTGGACTTACGATTTTACGCTGAAAAAGGATTCAAAATTGGAAATTCGCTCCTCCAATCGTTGGTCAGAAAAGCAGGAAACATTTGAGCTAAACCTAAAAATGATTCCCGATGCTTTTCCGGAAATTATTGCAGAGATGGTGACGGAAGATTTAGGTCGGAAATTTTATTTTTCTGGTGGCATCACGGACGATTATGGATTTACACGCTTGAGGTTTTACTATACGATAATTGATCCCGAAACAAATGAAGCATCGCGCGAGTTTCAACAAGAAATTTCGTTGGAGAATAACCGTATTCGTCAGACGTTTTTCCATGCTTTTTTTGCTGATAGCGTCAATCTCGCGCCAGGCGATAGGGTGGAAGCATATTTTAAAATTTGGGACAATGACAGAGTTAATGGTGCCAAATCGGCTCGCTCAAAACCATTTACATTAGAAGTGCCAAGCTTTGAAAAGCTTGATTCGCTAGCACAGAATCGTGAATCAAGTTTAAGTGAGAAGATGGAGCAAACGAAGGAATCAGCGGAACAAATCAAGAAAGATCTGGAGAAATTGATGAAGGATTTGGCCTTGAAACAGGAAGCAGATTGGCAGGATAAAAAGAAATTAGAGGACTTATTGGAACGGCAAAAGCAGCTTAAAGAGGATTGGCAGGAAATGCGCGATGAACAGAAAAAGCTGAATGAGTTTCAAAAGGAAAATGAGTTGATGGATGAGGATTTGTTGAAAAAGCAGGAAGAAATCAATGAGCTTTTTGAGGAAGTTATGTCAGACGAGATGAAGAAGCTGATGGAGGAAATTCAGAAAATGATGGATGACCTCAATAAGGATGAGATGCAGCAGATGCTTCAGAATATGAAGATGGACAATATGAAAATGGAAGATATGCTCGACCGAAATCTGAACCTACTGAAGCAGCTCAAAGTGGAGAAGGATATGCGCGATTTGATCAAGGAATTGGAAAAACTGGGCGAGGAGCTCCAAGAGGAAAAGCAAGATGGTGAAGGAGAGGATCAGGAAGGTTTGGAGAAAGACAAAGCTGCTTTTGACGAAATGCAAAATAAACTGGATTCCATCCGCGAGCGCAATGAGGAGCTGAGTGAACCGATGAAGCTTGATAATACGGACGAAATAGAGGAGGAGATTGAACAGGATTTGGAAAATGCTGAAAGTGAAGAACAGCAAGGCGATCCACAAAAAAGCTCGAAAAGCAAGAAATCCGCTGGCGAAAAGATGAAGAAAATGGCCAATATGCTGCAAATGTCTATGGAAATGAGCATGAAGGAGCAACAAATGGAAGATGCCCACACCATGCGTATTTTGCTCGAAAATGTTTTGCGAAGCTCCTTAAGTCAGGAAGATATATTGATGAAATTGAGTGAGATAAATCGTGATGATCCAACATTTTTGGATTTGGTAAAAGAGCAAAATGAACTGACTGATAATTTCAAAGTAGTGGAAGATTCGCTTAGAGCACTTGCAAAACGCCAGCCAGCGATCGAGAACTTTATCTTTGATGAGCTTCAAAGCATTAAATTTAGAATAGAAGAGACTTTAGAACAACTGAAAGAATCGCGTTTGAATCAGGCCTTATCGGCGCAGCAATTTGCACTGATGAGTATGAATAATTTAGCGCTGATGCTGGCCGAATCGCTTGAAAACATGGAAAATAGCATGGGAATGCCAAGCCCGATGAATGGCCAGGGAAAACCTAAACCCGGCCAGAAACCTGGACAAGAACAGCTGAAACAGATGCGTCAAATGCAGGAACAGCTTGGAAAAATGTTGCAAGAAATGCGTGACAAAGCTGGAAAAGAACAGGGAGAAGGAAAACCTGGAATGAGCGAGCAACTTGCACGTATGGCAGCTCAGCAAGAAGCGATCCGTGAAAAAATGCAACAATACTTAAATAGTTTACAGGCTGACGGAAAACTTGGTGAGTCAGAGCTGAAAAAAATTATTGAAGAGATGGAACAATTGGAGGAAGATCTTGTTAATAAAAGAGTTGACCGACGCTTGTTTGATCGCCAGAAAGAAATTGTAAACCGTATGTTGGAATCCGAAAAAAGCGAGCAAAAGCGCGAGCAAGAGGAAAAACGTGAATCAAAGGAATTTAAGGAAGATAATTTTGGTAACTTTATTGACGAAATTGAGTATAAAAGCATACTAAGAGAACAGCAGGAATTGATAAGACTAAACCCGCTCGAACTCAGGCCTTATTATAGATCAAAGAATAACGAATACTTTTTTAGACGCAATGCAAAAAGCACCTCAATCCGTTTTTATTAGTCAACATACTAGAAACGAAGCTATTAGAGCTTATGAAAATCTTATTGAAGATACTTTGAATGATGAAATTGATAGTAATGCACTTCCCGCTAAATTGCAAGTAATTGGTAATGAATTGATTGAATATATTTTTAAGTTAAATATTAAACCTGAGTTTAGAATAAGCTTAGAAATAGATCACAAAGGCATTGGACTTTATGTTGATACAGCGGGCGATGATTTTGAAAAATTGTCAGCATTATTTGCTTCTGAAAAATCTTCAGATTTGTCAATAAAACTGAATCTTATTGCTGATGAAATTCAGATTAGACAAGCGGAGAATTCACTACATTTTGTTTTTGAGTCTAATAGTCTCTACCGCGAACTTTCAAATAGTAGAATACAAACCTTGAAGAAATATTTTGAGCCTAAACAAGCATCAAAACTAAAAACCCATGATTCATTTTGAAGCTACAGATGTTGAGCTGCCAGTAGTTATCGGCAAGAAAACAAAGAAGTGGATTTTGAACGTGGTTCAATATTATCAAAAAAAGGCCGGAGAGGTCTTTTTTTTATTTTGTTCAGATGAGGCTTTGCTAAAGATAAATCAACAGTTTTTGCAGCACGATTATTATACAGACATCATCACTTTTGATAATTCTGAAAGCGAAGAAATTATTTCAGGAGAGCTGCATATAAGTCTCGATCGCATCATCGATAATGCGGCCACACTAAATACCGATTTTGACACAGAGTTGCATCGTGTAATTATCCATGGAATTTTGCATCTAATTGGATTCAATGATAAAACAGCAGATGAGCAGCTTGCGATGAGAGCTGCGGAGCAAAAATGTTTATCTTTGCGCCTTTAAATGCACACTACTAAACACTTATATATTTGTTTCACGTGAAACATACTAATCTTTGACTTTATAAATATGTTTTTTGATTCTTACGATATTATAGTTGTAGGTGCAGGTCATGCAGGCTCAGAAGCTGCTGCTGCTGCCGCAAACTTGGGAAGCAAGGTTTTGCTTGTTACCATGAATATGCAAAATATTGCGCAAATGTCATGCAATCCCGCAATGGGTGGAATTGCGAAAGGACAAATTGTGCGCGAAATTGATGCATTAGGAGGATATTCCGGCTTGGTTACTGACAGGAGTATGATTCAATTCAGGATGCTCAACAAATCTAAAGGTCCAGCGATGTGGAGCCCACGTGCTCAAAGCGACCGTATGATGTTTTCACAGGAATGGCGAAAGATGCTTGAGCAAACGCCAAATCTGGATTTTTGGCAAGATATGGTCACCGGAGTTGTGGTAAAGGATAAGAGAATTATTGGTGTTAAAACCAGCATGGGACATACGATAGAAACAAAAGCCGTTGTTTTAACCAACGGAACGTTCCTAAACGGAAAGATTCATATCGGTGAAAAATCCTTTGGTGGTGGGCGAATGGGCGATAATGCTAGTAAAGGAATTACCGAACAATTAGTAGAATTAGGATTTGCTTCAAGCAGAATGAAAACCGGAACACCGGTTCGTGTTGATGGTCGTACGATTGATTTTTCGAGGCTCGTAGAGCAACCAGGAGATGATGATATCAGAGGCTTTTCTTACTTAGAAGAACCGGTTATCAAGAAACAAAGGCCTTGTTTTATGGCTTATACTTCGCTTAAAGTTCACAATACCTTGCGAACAGGATTTAAGTTTTCGCCTATGTTTAATGGTCGAATTGATGGAATTGGCCCGCGCTATTGTCCGAGTATCGAAGACAAAGTTGAACGCTTTTCTGATAAAGATTCTCACCAATTATTTGTAGAGCCAGAAGGTTGGGATACCGTTGAATATTATATCAACGGGTTTAGTTCCTCTTTACCTGACGATATTCAAGTTAGAGCTTTGAGACAAATTGAGGGTTTTGAAAAAGCTAAAATTTTCAGGCCAGGCTATGCCATCGAGTATGATTATTTTCCGCCGGAACAATTAAAGCATACCCTAGAGACAAAATTAATTGAAGGATTATATTTTGCAGGTCAAATTAATGGCACTACGGGATACGAAGAGGCGGCTGCACAGGGCTTAATGGCTGGCATAAATGCTCACCAAAAGCTTAGTGAAAAAGAGGCAATTGTATTGAAACGCTCGGAAGCGTATATTGGTGTTTTAATTGATGACTTGATCACAAAGGGTGTTGATGAGCCTTATCGTATGTTTACAAGTCGTGCTGAGTACCGCATACTTTTACGACAAGATAATGCTGATGCCCGTTTGACCGAACTTGGATATAAGTTGGGTTTGGCTTCCGAAAAGCGGTATCTTAGATTCAAAGAAAAGGCAAATGAGATCGAAAATTTCATTCAATTTTTGAAGAAAACAAGTGTAGATCCCAAACGCATTAATGAGCATTTATTAGCAAACAATACTACTGAAATACCTCAAAAAACGAAGCTAGCAAATATTATTTTGCGTCCTCAAATTGGCTTGCTAAGTCTGATTTCAGATTTAGCAGATGTCTTTGAAGACTATAAGCAACTATCAACAGAAGTGATCGAAGCTACAGAAATTTTGATTAAATACGAAGGTTATATTAGTAAAGAGAAGGATATGGCTGATAAGCTAATGCGTCTGGAAGATGTAAAGCTTCATGCTGATTTTGATTATAAAAAACTGAATTCGTTGTCTTATGAGGCGCGTGAAAAGCTCAGCAGCATAAAACCTGACACGCTCGGCCAAGCAAGCAGAATTAGCGGTGTTTCTCCATCTGATATCTCCGTATTAGCCATCTATTTAGGAAGATAGATTAACGTTTCACGTGAAACATACTTAAACATAATGCAAAAAAGCTGCCCTATTTGTAAAAATGGCTCACTAGTTCATGAGCTACACACTACAGATTATTTTCTAACAAAGGAAGAGTTTGACCTCCTTAGATGCACGAGCTGTGGTGTAATAATTACACAGCCTTTTCCGACATCTGATACTTTAGGAAGTTATTATGAATCTGATGAATATTTTAGTCATGGGGGAAATAGTAATGGAATAGTTCCAAGGATTTACAATTTCATCAAGGGTGTTAATATCAAAAATAAATACCAGCAAGTAACAAAAGATTTAGAGACAGGAAATGTCCTTGATATTGGGTGCGGTATTGGCGACTTTTTAGGATATTGCAAAAAAGAGGGTTGGAATGTTTCGGGATTGGAGCCAAATGAACATGCACGAAAATTGGTATTGGAGAATCATCAAATAGTAGTAGATGATGTTTCTGAAATTTCTAAACTTGCTGATGAACAATTTGATCTAATTACTTTATTTCATGTTTTGGAACATATAGTAGAACCAAAACAGATGCTTTCGGAAATGCTTAGAGTTTTAAAACCTGGAGGAAGATTAGTAGTCGCTTTGCCAAATCATGCTTCATGGGATGCCAAGCACTATGAAAAATTTTGGGCAGCTTGGGATGTCCCTCGGCATCTTTATCATTATAATCCAAAAAGCATCTTGTCATTAATGAATCAATTTGGGTTAATAGAGGAAATGACAAAGCCAATGGTATGGGATGCTTTTTATGTTTCACTGCTAAGTGAAAAGTTCAAAGGAAAGAAAGCTCCATTATTGAGAGCCGCTTTTAAAGGCTTATTCTCAAACATGAGAGCCTATCAAAATGGTAACTATTCGAGTTTAATGTATTTTTTCAGAAAGAATCATTAATAGTTTTGTCTCCTTTTGCTGATTAGCCAATTAGGGTAGGTTTTAAATTTTGTTTTAGCAGTAAAATCTTTCTTATGGGAGGGTTTTGTGGATAAATAGCTAATTTATTTGCATAAAATACTGAATATCAATAAAATAAAGTATATTTACCCTAAGTATTGTAAAATAATTTTATTTATTTAGGGAATATTAGGCTTATTTTAACGTGCGTTTTATTGCTTTTTTGGCACTTTGATAACAATGGATGGAAATTTTGATTTTATGCGTCAGAAAGCCTTTAAATGCCTCAATTTTTTGCAAATGATAGCGATAATTTTGATTTTGCTTACCTCAAAACTGTACTTTAGTGCTAGAATTAGTTGACATGCTATGAAAAAACTTGGAATTATTTTTCTTGCTTTGTTTTTGGGAATCTTGGCGTATATATTTGTTAACAGTATTTTGATTAGAAATTCCAATCCCGAAATTCTATTGGAAAAACTCGAACAGCTGATGCAGGAAAATCAGAATCAGCTAGAATTGGTTTCAGCGCAAATTACCAATAATCAAGAAAGACTTTTGGCGTCGGATTTTGATTCACAGTTTTTATTCAATTTACATGCTGAGAGTAAAATTATAGCATTATTCTACAAAAATGACTCTTTGGTTTTTTGGAATGCAAATCAAGTTTTGCCTGATAGTACTAGTTTAAATATATTGGATAAGGGCGAAACATTTCTGCAATTGCATACTGGCTATTATCAAGGTAAATCATTGAAGGATGAAAATACGTATAGCTAAGCTTATGACAAATTAGTTTTGTTGAAGCCCTTATATTTGAATTATCCTTATCAAAATCAGTACTTAACTGATAAATTAATTGGTGATATTTTTCCAAAAGGACTGGAAATCCAATTTGGTGAAGAAGGAGCAAAGGAACATACTTTAAAGACGGAAGAGAATAACACTTTATTGTCGGTTGATTTTGTGTGGAAATATCCTATTAGTAGTAATTCGGCATTTTTGTTACTAGGTATTTTATTAGGTTGTTTTGGACTATTTTATTGGTTTATTCTTGAAGTGGCCACAATATTTACGAACAAAATGGATAAAGGGA
>CAZOEV010000125.1:0-7145 GCA_964578915.1 uncultured Lentimicrobiaceae bacterium | reverse complement strand
TAAATGATACTAGAAACAGAGCGATTACTTATCAGACCAATAACTATTGACGATAAAAACGAAGTATTTGAATATCGTCGTGATAAAGAGACTAACAAATATCAAGGATGGATTCCAGAAACTATAGAAGATGTTGAAGTATTTATCGGTAAGATTTCAGAGCAGATTAATGTGCCAGAGACATGGTTTCAATTTGTTATCATTGATAAAGAAACTCAAAAAATAGTTGGCGATTTAGGAATTCATTTTATAGATTCAGAAAATAAACAAGCTGAAATTGGATGTACTTTAAATAAGGATTTGCAAAATAAAGGATTTGCAACAGAATCTGTGAAAAAAGTGATTGATTATTTGTTCAACAAATTAAATAAGCACCGAATATTTACTTCAATTGACCCTGATAATAAAAACTCAATTCGACTTGTTGAGCGAATTGGATTTCGAAAAGAAGCTCATTTCATTGAGAGTTTATTGATTAATGGTAAATGGGTTGATGACTTAATTTATGCGTTGATTGAAAAAGATTGGGATAAGATAAGTAAGAATAATTTTTAGATGACATAAAAGCTGCACAAAAAAAATATAGGTCATTTGGCGGATAGTGCTAAATTTGAAACATGAGAACATTTAATAAAAGATGCAGCGGTTTGACTTTTGGTGTTTCAAAATGTTAAACGCCCCAATATTCAAACCCTTGTGTAGCATTTAAACCAAACTGGAAAAAAAAATTGAAATGAAAACGATTTTTATAAAACAAGGTATTTATTTGCCTATAATATATTTCGGAACTGTAATTATAGCTGGATTATTTGCAACAGATTATTCTCATTTTGGACAACACGCTAGCGAACTGGCTATTAATGCAAATCAAACTGCTGGGAGTATATTCAATATTGGAGTTTTTATTACTGGAATTTCAGCAATCTTATACGGAATTGGATTGATTTTAAAATTTAGAAGTCAATTTTCTATTACTTCAATTTTGACAATACTATTCGGAATTACGTTTTTGTTTGGAGCAATATATAAAATAGGTTCGCCTTGGCACGGACTTTATGGAATTGGACTATCGATAATGATACTGCCATTCGCATTTTTGTATGAATTAAAAATTTATCAAATAAATCGATTGACGAAAATTGTTTCTATTCTGTCAGCACTTATTATCTTCATTTACTTTTGGGCAATGGTTGCAAGATTAGACCCAATGGAACAGAGAGGTTTAACACAAAGAATTTTTGGAATTGTTGTTTTTGGCTTTATTTCCTATTCAGCTTATTTAACAAGCAGGCTCAATGTTGCGGAAAAAAAACGAACGCCCAACAAGGTATAAAAATAATATGCGAAATAGTAGTAAATTCAAGGCTTGTAGCTTGGTGCTCGGAGTCTGCGACTTCGTCGCTAAGTTGATGTGTTTTAATGACAGCGAACTGACTATACATTTTTATTTTAGGCGACGTAGTTGCAAATTACGCCGAGCGTTGAGGTGCGGCGCGCAACCTATTCAACCCGTTACTTGCAAGCTGAAAAAACCATGAAGAAATATTTACCAATAATTTTGACGCTATCTATTGTCAAAATAATAATTCATAGTTTAGGAAATCGGAACTATGGTTTCCATCGTGATGAGCTACTTCATCTTTCCGTTAGTGAGCATTTGGATTGGGGCTTTATGGAATTTCCACCGCTCATAGGCTTGCTTGGAAAAATAGCTTATTGGCTTTTCGATTATTCTCTTTTAGGAGTAAGGCTGTTTCCAACTCTTGCTGGTATTGGCATCCTAATTTTATGTTGCTTAATTGCTAAAGCGCTTGGGGGAAAATTAAAAGCGATATTGCTTTCTGGAATTTGTATCCTTGCTTTTCTTCCATTTTATCGAAATCACACTTTATTCCAGCCTGTTGCATTCGACCAATTTTTCTGGACACTTGGATTTTACTTACTTATCAAATTTTTAAACTCGCAAAATAAAAAATTCCTGATTCTTTTGGGAATAACTTTAGGTCTGGGATTGATGAATAAATACACCATAGTAGTTTGGGCTTTTGGAATATTTATTGGTTTATTTTTCTACCAAAAAGGGAATTTGTTTAAAAACAAATGGCTTTACGTTTCAGCATTGTTGTCATTACTGATTTTCTTGCCCAATGTTGTTTGGCAAGCGCAAAATGATTTTCCCCTTTTAAGGCATTTACAAGCTCTAAATGACAATCAACTCGATGGAATAAGTCCAATGGCCTTTGGTGTTGAACAATTAAACTTTCCTTTTACTCTAATTATTAGTCTTTTTGGTTTAGTCGCATTAATTATAGATAAAAATTTAAAAAAATACAGAGCAATAGGGATAGCATCTATAGTGATTTTTTGTACTATGTGGTTGCTCAATTCTAAAGCCTATTATGTATTTGCAATTTATCCTGTCCTTTTTGCAAGCGGAGCGGTTAAAATTGAAGCTTTACTTTCTAAAAAGTCAGTTTGGGTTTATGTAATTGCCACAATAGTTTTAGTTCCTTCCATTTATTTTATTCCAGAAGCAACACCAATACTGTCAATTGAAAAGTTTGTTGAATATAAAAATCTTAAAGAAAAAAATGGACGAGTAGAATTAACAGGCGACTATGCAGATATGTTTGGTTGGGAGGAACAAGTGAAATTGGTAGATAGTGTTTATCAATCTTTAAGTACTAAGGAGAAAAACAATTGTGTTTTATGGGCAGAGAATTATGGCGAGGCTGGTGCACTTAAAATATTAGGCAAGAAATATAACCTTCCAAATCCAATTAGTAGACACGGGAGTTTTTGGACTTGGGGTTATGCAAATAAAGATGCAGATGTTTGGATTAGTTTAGGCAATGAAAAAACAGCTGTTGAATCCGTTTTTGAAGAAGTCGAATTAGTGAAAATAATTACTCATAAATATGCAATTGGAGAAGAAAATGGAATCCCTATTTATGTTTGTAGAAAACCGAAAGTTAATATTGAGAAATGGTGGAAAGATTATGAAGAACATATATTCGATTGAAAAAAGCTTTGTGCTCAGCGAATTCTGCGACTTCGTCGCTAAGTTGATGTGTTTTCAAGACAGCGAACAGACTAAACATTTTATTCTAGCCGACGCAGTTGCAAACTCCGAGCGGTGAGGATTGAAGACAAATGCTCAAAAGAGTTTTTTCGCCTACGTAGGGACAGAAAAACGAACTAAAAAAATTAAATTTGAGGATTAAAGAAATACAAAGAATTATAGAGGCTTTTTACATTACATCCAAAATGGAGTTTTTCTTCGAATATTTAATTGCACAGCATATTTACCAAGACCAAACAAATTTACCTTAGTTTTAAAACCAAAAAAAACAATTTATCATGAGAAAATTAAAGTTTGTTCGACCAGTAATCACATTAACAGCATTGATTCTTCTAATCAGTGTCAACACATCTTGCAAAAACGAAGTTGATCCTGTACTTGAAGGTGTAACCGATTACTCGAAACCTGATCATTGGCTTGTTACGCCTTTAAATCAAGATAAAGCTGTTGATGTTTTTTATCTTTATCCAACCGCCTGGACCCCGGATAGTTTGACCAACCCACTTTATTGTGAGATTGACGACCCCACGATGCTTGCAGGCTCAGCATATGCATACAGCAGGCAAGCGACTGCATTTGAAACAGTAGGAAACATCTACGCACCCTATTTCCGCCAGGCCAATGCCAGTCGAATCCTGGTTTTACCTGAAGACCAACGCTGGGATATTCTCAAAGATGTTCCTGCCAAAGATGTTTCTGCTGCATTTGATTATTACATAAATAACTTCAATAATGGCCGACCATTTATAATTGTTGGGCATTCACAAGGCGCAAACCTTATATTGTTTCTGCTAAAAGATTATATGACTGAAAATCCGGATGTTTACAATCGGATGATTGCAGCCTACGTAATAGGATATCCGGTAACAGCTGATTTTATGGACGCTAATACGCATTTAAAATTCGCTGAAGGACCCGATGATATAGGAGTGATAATTTCCTACAATACACAGTCTCCTGCTATAGCTCCAGGGAATAACATCGTGGTTGGAGATAATATTGGCTTGGTGATAAACCCTATCAACTGGAAAAGGGACGAGACATTGGCAACTGCCAGCGAAAGTTTGGGTTCCTATATGCCAACCAGCAATACAACAAACTTTGAGCAGGTACTCGACTTTGCAGACGCCCGAATTGATTTAGCACAAGGTGTTTTAATTTGCAGCAGCGTGAATGACAGTGCCATGTTTCATCTTTCAAGTGGAATGGGATTGGGTGTTTATCACAGTTTTGACATTCCTTTCTATTATTATAACCTGAGGGAAAATGCCGAAAACAGAACCAATAAATTCTTAAAGAAATAATTCGCTTATTTTTTTAATGGGTTTCAATTGAAGTTGCAGTAAGATTTATTCAGGAATGATACAAGATTTTTATAAATCAAAAGAAGGAATAGACTGCGTTGGGTAAAACGCAAAAAAAACTATAGGGCGGAAGCTGCTAAATTTGAACGATAAAACATTTAAGAAACGGCTTGGTTGCTTGGCAGCTAGGTGCTTCTGCCCTATGTTTCTTATTGCCGTCCGTTTTGCGTCATTATGAAGAGTCCTAAAAAATGTCTCTACAAAATTCTATTTTAAATGTAATAATTCAAGATTTGAGCCACTAACTAAAAAAAAAGCAGTTTTGAGTACCGATTTTTATAATACATCTATACTTCCCTTTTCGGGGATAATCATCAAGTTGTGCAGGGCATATACCAATTCACAAGAGGATTTTGAAGATTATTTTCAGGAAGTATGTCTGCAAATTTGGAGGAGCAAAGAAAATTTTCGTGAAGAATCTGAATGGAGTACCTGGGTTTACCGAATTTCATTAAACGTTTGTTTGACCTTACTGAAGAAAAAGAAAAATAATGTTCAGCATTTTGTTTCTGATTCATTGCCTGCCGAAGTAACCGAGCATAATTCTGCCTTTTCAGACGAATCTTTAAATCAATTATATGAAGCCATTAAACAATTATCAGAAATTGACAGAGCCATAATTATGCTTTATTTGGAAGAAAAATCGTATCAGGAAATCGCTGACATCATTGGAACGAATTCAAATAATATTGGTGTTCGCGTTACAAGAATTAAAATCAGACTAAAAAAATTATTAGATGGAAAAATCAATTGAAAATATATGGAAAGAAGGTTTTCTTAAAGGTGATGCATTGGTAGCGCCAAAAGTAAATAACCTATACAAGCAAAAATCAATTCATATTATTGAGAAATTTAAAAGAATGATGAAAGTTAATATTTACGTCATTTTGGTTATTGCATTTTTAATTTGGGGATGGTACGCTGCGCTTGGGACTCCAATTGCTGGAGGATTCATTTTTTTCCTCCTTATAGGGGTATGTTGGATTAGTATTAAACAGTATAAGGCCATGAAAAACATTGACGCCAATTTGAGTAGCTATGATTATATAAATGCATTTAACAGTTGGTTAAAAACGGCCATTTCAAACAATATAAAAGTGATGCGCTTTTTCTATCCAATGATATTTTTAGCCGCTATGATGCCAATAGTACATGCCTTGAAAGCAGAAGAAGTGACGAATGAAGCAATTTTGAATTCTGGATTTCACCTCATGTATGGAATTCCCACTTTTATGTGGATAATAGCCCTGGGATTTGCGGTTTTAATTTATGTCTTTGGTGGTAGAATTTACCAATGGGATTTAAACCTGGTTTATGGCAGGGTATTTAAAAAACTAGAAGAATTAATCGCCGATATTGAAGAATTGAAAAAATAAACCCTCATTTAGATGCCATGTTTAAAGGCTTATCAACTTTTATTTAGAAAAACAAGTTCTATCTATAGACAAGTATCTAGTATAAAAAGCCGTAAGGCTCCTAAATCTATTTTAGCCCATGGTGTAAAAAGGACTAAAATCAGAGGTTTTTGAGTTTTTATTTCGGACACATCAGCTAAAATAATAAAACCAGCCCAACTAAGTGCTTCACCAAAATCAAAAGCGCCTTTTAAAAGCGGATTTCTACTGTCATCAAATAAATAATTAAACGAAATTCTGGGGACTACTGCTTTATCTTTGTTCTTTATTGTTCAGCTTTTGAATAAGATTTTACTTAGATGAAAACTAAAAATGCACCTATAAAAATAGCTGGATTATGAATTTCAAAAGTATGGAAACTGAAGAAAAACAACTTTTGGAAACAATTATTATTCGATTACAAGTTTGCTGGTATGCACCATCTGATCATTTTCAACCCGAACAAAGTAAATCCCTGGAACAAACGAATCGCCATTTACATAATACTCATTTGTTTTATCACAATGAGAAGCAAAAATCTCCTTGCCTGTCAAATCAAAAATTTTGATGGAGGTAAACTGATCCGCGCAATAAATATTAAAACCTGATGATGCGGGGTTGGGAAAGATCGAAAGCAGATCTTTAAGTGCCTCTTTTTGATTAACTGCTGTGATACCGTATTTCAAAGCGGCATATGCTGAATTGTCAACCTCAATTTCGGTAAAATACCCTTGAACAGCAACATCAGATGTTATTTGCACCGCAGAAACATTGTAAACCAAAATACGCCATTCATTTGAAGCATTCAGATAATTAAAAATAAAACTCTGACTCATCTGATCGAAAACAGAAGCCCCTGGAGTAAAAGCGAATGCATTTTCAAGCACAGCAAGCTGATTAATCTGTCCGGTCTCCGCATCGACAGAAGCCAAAGACATTGTGCTTAGGTTATTATCACGAAAAATTCCGTACAAGGAGTTGTCCTCATTGTTGTATTCCAATTCGTTGAGATATTGCCCATTGTTTAGTATTATTTCAACATCAGAAGTAATCTGGCCTGACGCAGCGTCAATTACAAACAATCGATTATTGAAAAGTGAATCGTATCCACTAACAAAGTATCGCCCGCTATTTGAGTCGAATGAAGAATTTCCAGAGGGAAAAGCTTTCAAATTGGGCAAGAGATTCAGTTCTTCAGCTTCACTGTTTTCAATATTAATGGCCATAAATCGTGAGGCATAATCATACATATAGATCCCTGATATAGAATCTATGAGTATCGAATCCGACTTATAATTTCCCATT
>CAZOEV010000124.1:762-7155 GCA_964578915.1 uncultured Lentimicrobiaceae bacterium | reverse complement strand
TTTTAGAAGCCCTTATCAGCTCAATTACTGCATCAATATTATCGAGTGCAATTATCAATCCTTCCAAAATATGAGCTCTTTTCTCAGCTTCTCTCAATTCATACTCAGTGCGCCGCACAACTACTTCGTGGCGGTGCTCTACATAATAATGAATCAGTTCTTTCAGGTTAAGTGTGCGTGGCCTACCTTTTACAAGTGCCACATTATTTACACTGAAAGAGCTCTGCAAAGCCGTCATTTGATAGAGCTTGTTAAGCACTACATTTGATACAGCATCTCTTTTGAGTTCGTAAACGATGCGCATTCCGTTGCGATCCGATTCATCGCGAATATCTGAGATGCCATCTAATTTCTTATCGTTTACCAGATCAGCCGTTTTCTTAATCATATCGGCTTTGTTAACCTGATAGGGAATCGAGCTAGCAATAATCCATTCCCTGCCATTGTGCTCTTCTATGGTGGTTTCGCCACGCATCATTACGCGACCTCTTCCCGTTTCAAAGGCATCTTTAACGCCTTCGTAACCATAAATAATACCACCTGTTGGAAAATCAGGTGCTTTGATATATTGCATCAACTCGGCAATAGTAATATCCCTGTTGTCGATATAGGCAATGGTTCCGTCAATTACTTCTGAAAGGTTATGTGGAGGCATATTGGTAGCCATACCAACGGCGATTCCACTAGCGCCATTAATCAATAAGTTAGGTATAGCAGCAGGCAAAACAGTAGGTTCTTTCAGTGTGTCATCAAAATTCAACTGAAAATCTACAGTGTCCTTATCAATATCCGAAAGCAATTCTTCCGCAAGTTTACGCAGACGAGCTTCGGTATAACGCATCGCCGCAGGGCTATCACCATCAATAGAGCCAAAGTTTCCCTGGCCGTCAACCAATGGATAACGTAATGACCATTCTTGCGCCATGCGCACCATCGCATCATATACTGAAGTATCGCCGTGGGGATGATATTTACCTAACACTTCCCCAACAATTCTGGCTGATTTTTTATGCGATCTATTTGATAAAACCCCCAAATCAAGCATGCCAAAAAGTACCCGCCTATGCACTGGTTTTAACCCATCGCGCACGTCAGGCAAAGCCCTGGAAACAATAACCGACATCGAATAGTCGATGTAGGCTGCTTTCATTTGGCTCTCAATATTGACTTTTACAATTTTTTCTCCGTCAAAAACCTCTTCCATGTCCAGTATAATCTTAATTAAGCCTTTTTCTTTATAAGGATGCAAAAGTACAAAAAAAGACCATTGTTAACGGCCAAGAAATAAATTGATTTAAACAAAGTTTAAACATTAGCTTGTTAATAATTTCTTTAACCGAACAATGTTGGACTAATTATTGTTTCTACCTTTGATTCTGTTAAAGAATTGGCGTAATTAACAAGATAAAATTTATCTATCGAACTTAACTCACGCACAAACCGAAAGGAAAAATATATGGATGCAAAATTTTCTCCCAGGGTACGCGATATATTGACTTACAGTCATGAAGAAGCATTACGACTGGGAAATAACTACATAGGTCTTGAGCATTTGTTTTTAGGAATGGTACGCGATGGCGAAGGAAAAGCCCTTCAGATACTAAAATACTTTGGTATTGATTTGGAGGTTTTTCGCAGGCGCATTGAGGAGGCCATCAAATCTACTGACAAAGCTGACAAGGTACTGACAAATATTCCGCTAATTAAACAAACTGAGCGGGCATTAAAATTCACTTATATCATTGCCAAAGAGTATAAAAGCGACCTAATAAAAATAGAACATTTGCTTTTGGCAATTCTGCGCGACAAGAATAACCTTATTACACAAAATCTTGAGCGTGAGGGAGTTGATTTTATGACTTATAAAAACGAATTGACATTTATGTACACAGGAGAAGAAAAAATAAATCCATCAGAAAGTCCGATCTCGGAATTTTCGGGTGAAGCACAAGACGAAGGCGAAGTAAGGCCAGCAGGTGGTGCCAAGAAGGTAGCTGAAGTGAAAAGCAAAACACCAGTTTTGGATAATTTTGGCCGCGATTTGACGCGTGCTGCCGAAGAAAATCGCCTTGACCCTATCGTCGGGCGTGAGCGAGAATTAGAGCGTGTGGCGCAAATTCTGAGCCGGCGCAAGAAAAATAATCCTATTTTAATTGGTGAGCCAGGCGTTGGAAAATCAGCCATTGCCGAAGGCCTTGCCCTGCGTATCACACAGCGAAAGGTAAGCCGCGCGCTTTTTAATAAGAGGCTTATCATGCTTGATTTGGCTTCATTGGTTGCTGGCACAAAATACCGTGGCCAGTTTGAGGAACGAATGAAAGCTGTGCTTAACGAGCTGGAGAAAAATCCTGATATCATCTTGTTTATTGATGAGATTCATACCATTGTTGGTGCTGGTAACGCTAGCGGATCATTAGACGCTAGCAATATGTTTAAACCTGCACTCGCCCGTGGCGAGCTGCAATGCATCGGAGCCACAACACTTGATGAATACCGTCAATATATTGAGAAAGATGGGGCGCTGGAGCGCCGTTTTCAAAAGATTCTGGTCGACCCCACCTCAGCTGATGAAACTGTGGAGATATTAAATAATATCAAGGAGCGCTATGAAGACCATCACCTAGTGAAATATGATGCTGACGCCATTGAAGCCTGTGTTAAACTTACCAATAGGTATATGTCTGATCGCTTTTTGCCAGACAAGGCCATTGATGCTCTGGACGAAGCCGGAGCGCGCGTGCACATCAATAATATTCATGTTCCCGTGGAAATTATCGATCTGGAATCGCAGATTGAAGATACGCGGACAAAGAAAAATCAAGCCATTCAGATTCAGAAATTTGAAGAAGCGGCTATGTTCAGAGATAGTGAACGCCGATTAATTGAAAGTTTGGAACAAGCTAAGAAAAACTGGGAAGAGGAATCAAAAATTCACCGCGAGCAAGTAAGTGAGCAGAATGTGGCAGAAGTAGTTGCCATGATGACTGGAATTCCTGTGCAACGTATCGCACAGAATGAAAGCGATCGCCTAGTAAACATGGATAAAGAACTTGAAGATTCAGTTATTGGACAAAGCGATGCTATAAAAAAAGTGGTTAAGTCAATCAGACGCAACCGTGCAGGCCTTAAAGATCCCAACAAACCCATTGGAAGTTTTATTTTCTTGGGACCAACTGGTGTAGGAAAAACATATCTAGCAAAAGTGCTTGCAAAATACCTTTTCGATTCGGAAGATGCACTCGTACGCATTGATATGAGCGAGTATATGGAGAAATTTGCAGTTTCTCGACTTGTTGGAGCGCCTCCCGGATATGTGGGCTACGAAGAAGGTGGCCAGCTAACCGAAAAAGTGAGACGCAAACCCTATAGTATCGTGCTACTCGATGAAATTGAGAAAGCCCATCCAGATGTTTTCCACCTGCTGCTTCAGGTGCTCGACGATGGTATGCTTACCGACAGCATGGGCCGTAAAGTCGATTTTAAAAACACCATTATTATTATGACCTCCAATATCGGTTCACGACAGCTTAAAGATTTTGGTCAGGGTGTTGGCTTTAGCACTGCTGCTAAAAAAAGCACAAGGTCCACTTATGCAGTGGGCGTAATAGAAAATTCACTCAAAAAATCATTTGCTCCTGAGTTTTTGAATCGTATTGATGATGTAGTGATTTTCGATCCACTGCAACGTGAGTCCATTCATAAAATCATTGATATTGAATTGGTTCACCTTTACAAACGCATTGATGACTTAGGCTATAAGCTTAAACTTACTGACAAAGCCAAAGATTTTATTGTAGAAAAAGGCTGGGATGAGCAGTTTGGCGCAAGGCCGCTGAAACGTGCCATTCAGAAGTATGTTGAAGACTTATTGGCCGAAGAAATTATTAAGTCAAAGCTGAAAGCCAATGACGTGATTACTGTAGATTATGATGATAAAAAAGAGGAAATTATCATAAAAATAAAGAAACCGGCAAAGGCTGCTGCTAGTAAAAAATAGCGAGATTAACCGTGTTTTTTATTTTCCTAAAAAGCTGT
The DNA here is from genome assembly GCA_964578915.1 of uncultured Lentimicrobiaceae bacterium. Taxonomy (GTDB): domain Bacteria; phylum Bacteroidota; class Bacteroidia; order Bacteroidales; family F082; genus UBA5536. The sequence goes on along the minus strand of CAZOEV010000124.1, from coordinate 3,120 downwards.
TTCAGAAAAGTGGAGCAGCTTTTTTTATGCATCATGAAGCTTTAAATAGGACAAAAATATAAAGTTTCCAACTATATAGATCTGAGGCTTGCTGACAGCATAATTGCAAATGCGTGGCATAGAATCATTTTAAATAAGCAAAGTCAGACAAGCCAATAAATCCAAATAAAGCGAAAATGTTTAAGTTTGCCACCAAACTAATTACTTTGTAACCTATGAGCACAAAAAAACCACTAAGAGGCGGCGAATTTCTTATAAAAGAAGTAGATGCGCAAGCTATTTTTATTCCTGAAGAGTTTGATGAAGAAACCAATATGATCGCTTCCACTTGTCAGGATTTTTTGGAGACAGAAATATTTCCTAACCTAGACGCTATTGATAAACAATCCGAAGGACTTATGGCTTCTTTGCTTAAAAAAGCAGGTGAATTAGGTCTTTTGGGTCTTTCTATTCCAGAAGAATATGGCGGATTTGAGCAGTCATTTTTGTCTATTATGCGCGCCAACGAGGCATTAGGCGCTGCCCACTCCTACTCTGTGGCTATTATGGCACATACTGGCATTGGCACGTTACCGATTCTGTATTATGGTAATGAAGAACAAAAAGCAAAATATATTCCCAAACTCACCAGTGGCGAGCTGATGGCCGCTTATTGCCTTACAGAGCCTGGTGCTGGTTCCGATGCCAATTCTGGTCGCACAAAAGCAGTGCTGTCTGAAGATGGCAAGCACTATATCTTAAACGGACAAAAAATGTGGATCACCAATGGTGGTTTTGCTGATATTCAAACCGTTTTTGCCAAAATAGATAATGACCGTGTTCTCAGTGCATTTATTGTGGAACGCGCCTGGGACGGGGTAACGATGAATCCCGAAGAGAAAAAAATGGGCATCAAAGGTTCTTCTACCCGTCAGATTTTTTATAATGACGTGAAAGTACCAGTCGAAAATATGCTCGGCAAACGCGGTGAAGGATTTAGAATTGCATTGAACATCCTGCATCTAGGCCGTATTAAGCTGGGTGCCACCGTTGTGGGAGGCGCCAAACGTGCTATTTTACATTCAGTAAACTATGCCAACGAGCGCAAGCAATTTGGCAAAGCAATTGCTAATTTCGGCGCTATCAAGCACAAACTGGCACAGCAGGTTATTAAAACTTTCGCAACAGAATCAGCCATTTACAGGGCCAGCAAAGATATTCAAGATTATATTTACGAGCTAAAAGCCAATGGTTTAGAACATGGAAGAGCCAATATTGAAGGTGTCGCAGATTTTGCCGTTGAATGTGCTTTGCTGAAAGTTTATGGTTCGGAAGCGCTGGACTATGTGGTTGATGAAGCCGTTCAGATTTATGGTGGTATGGGATTTTCAAGCGAAACCCCTGTTGATCGCGCTTATCGCGATTCAAGAATCAACAGGATTTTCGAAGGTACCAACGAAATTAACAGATTGCTGGCCGTGGATGCATTGCTAAAAAAAGGCGCTAAACCGGAAGCTCAACTCTTCGATATTGCCAAGAAAATGGCTGAAAATGCCGAGCAAGTGATGGAAAACACAGATACAGGCTATTTTGCCGAAAAAGCAACAGCCATTCGCAACCTTAAGAAAGCTGTCTTAATGCTTATTCCTGCTGTTACCAGTACTTTCGGAAGGAAAATTGCTGAAGAGGAAGAAGTTTTGATGAACCTCTCGGATATGTTAATGCAGGTTTATGTTGCAGAAGCCACTGCTTTGCGTGTTGAGAAACTTGAAAGCCTCAAAGACACTGAACTGCCACTCTATCGTGATATTTTGAATGTTTTGATGCTCGATGTGGCTAACATAATTTACAAATCCGGCCTTGATGCTGTACTTAGTTTTGCCCCTGAAAATGAAGTCAATCATTTGCAGCAGGCCTTGTTTAACTTGAGTAAGTTGCAAGCTGTAAATGTGAAAGACGCGCGCCGCCGCATTGCCGAAAAGTTGATTGATGATAATATGTATAACTTCTAAATGAGGTCTTTTTAGGCTTATTACCTACTTTAATAAAACGCTGCAAAAGCTGGTTCGCCGGCTTTGCAGCATTTTTTTTGCGTGTTTGTTTTTATTGAAAATGATTTTTAGATAGAAAAAAGACATTCAAATACTTTGAAAAGGTCCTATAAAATTGTACTTTTATAAGCCAAACCAATAAAACAGACCAATGAAAAATAATGAAGTTCATGCGTATTTTGGCAATCTTACCAAAGAAGAAACGCTATTTTGTATTGAAAGCAACTTGATAATCAAAGACAGTTGCGTTTTAGAATCAAAAAATCCATTTCTAGGATATTTTAACGACGCACCTCAGGTGCAAAAGCCGCGCTACCTCTACCTGATG
>CAZOEV010000124.1:0-752 GCA_964578915.1 uncultured Lentimicrobiaceae bacterium | reverse complement strand
TTTATCGAAGCTCAACGCTTGATTTTAAGCGTAAGCAAAAGCTCAAGCATAACTATTGACGCTGTTCTAGCTCAGATTAGCTTGCCTGGACATCCCGATATGCAGGCACTTCGCCTGCGCGATTTACCGCAATATGGACAATTACACATTGTGCAGCAACAGTTTAGGGATGCTGGCCTTATTTTTAAAAAGCACAACAAAGGCGCAGAATTCGAAAACGCTTTTGTAGCGCTCGAAAAGTTCTTCTTTCTGAAAATGATTGAAGAAGGACTTTATTTTGATGCCCGCCAAGCACATCACGGCTACTTTATTCTTCCTAAAGAAGTGAAATGGGAGGATTTTAAAAAATTAACCAAAGAAGCTAAATATGACACGCAGTTATTGTCGTTTGATGCTGCGCGTGCCACGGTTTATAAGGATAATATGCTAATGGAATTAGTCAGGATTTATAGAAATAATATCGATTTGGGTTTCCTAAAAAAAGTCAGGGATCGGTATTATCAACTTTTAAAAATTTAAGTTGCTTTAATTTTCTTGGCAGCACACATTTTATAGCAAAAAATGGAAGCTCCAACTCCGAGAATTATGCCGGCCAACACATCGCTAGGATAATGCACTCCGAGCGACATCCTGGAGTAACCTGCCAATATAGCCCACAAAATTGCTGGAACAATGACGTACCATTTAGGGTAGGCTAAAATTAGACCAACCGAAACGGCAAAAGCCGCAGTGGTATGCCCCGAAGGAAAGGA
>CAZOEV010000123.1:0-7182 GCA_964578915.1 uncultured Lentimicrobiaceae bacterium | reverse complement strand
TCAACCCATCAACCCATCAACCCGTGAACCCGTGAACTCATCAACCCGTGAACCCGTCAACCCATCAACCCATGAACCCATGAACCCATCAACCCGTGAACCCTTCAACTCGTGAACCCGTCAACCCATCAACCAAAAAATCATTTATTTCTCCATTAATCGTAACTTGCACCCGCTTTAAAAAAACATATTCGGATTTACGCTGTTTATCCGATTTGTGTGTCAAACTTATTTATCAAACTGAACGCTCATGAAATTTACTGCATCGCAGATAGCCGAACTTTTAGGAGGTAAAGTGGATGGAAATCCCGAAGCTTCCGTTTCCAATGTTTCCAAAATTGAAGAAGGAAAAGCCGAAACATTAAGCTTTTTGGCCAATCCAAAATATACGCATTTTCTCTACGAAACCCAAGCCAGCATAGTAATCGTAAACAAGGATTTTAAAGCTGAGAAAGCTTTTTCTACTACGCTTATCCGTGTTGATGATGCGTATGCCGCCTTCGCACAACTGCTGGAGGTTTATCAGCAGTATAAGAACAATAAAACCGGTGTTTCCACACTATCTTTTATCAGTAAAACAAGCAGTTACGGCGATGGACTTTATGCCGGAGAGTTTGCATATGTGGGCGAAAATGTGAAAATTGGCGAGAATGTAAAACTCTATCCACAGGTTTATATCGGCGATGATTGCGTTATTGGCGACGAATCTATTATTTATCCCGGCGCCAAACTCTATGCAGGAACTGTTGTTGGCCGTTATTGCGTAATCCATGCTGGAGCAGTTTTGGGTAGCGATGGCTTTGGTTTTGCACCACAATCTGACAATCACTACAAAAAAGTGCCACAAATTGGTCAGGTAATCCTGGAAGATTATGTGGATATTGGCGCTAATACCACCATTGACAGGGCCACTTTAGGCGCGACTATTATTAGGAAAGGTGTGAAATTAGACAACCTCATTCAGGTAGCGCATAATGTGGAAATTGGGGAAAACACGGTGATGGCGGCTCAGACAGGAATCAGCGGCTCAACCAAAATTGGGAAAAATGCCATGTTTGGCGGACAAGTTGGCCTTGCTGGTCACCTCACCATTGCCGATGGTGTAAAACTGGCAGCACAATCTGGTGTAGGCACCAGCATCCGCAAAGCCGACGAAGTTTATATGGGCTCACCAGCCATTCCGGCCGATGAATACAAGCGATTGTATATGCACTATCGCCGCTTAGAAAGACTCACAAAAAGAATGGATGACTTGCAGCAACAGCTCAACGCGTTAAAGGATACACAGCCCTAGTAGTGCATTAGAATAGACGCAAAACTGGTTTATTCGGTTAAATAATTTACTTTTGCCCCATCTTTTGACTATTATTAAGGTTACGTCAATTGCTTATGACAGATAATCAATGTACTATAAAAAGTGTTGTCAGCGTTAGTGGCACTGGCTTGCATACTGGACAACACGGCACTATCAGCTTTCATCCAGCGCCTGCCAATCACGGCATAAAGATTCGGCGTATTGATATGGAAGGGAAACCGGTAATTGATGCCGATATAGAAAATGTTGTGGAAACTGCACGTGGTACTACCCTGCAACAAAATGGCGCCCGCGTTTATACCATCGAGCATGTGCTGGCAGCTTGCACCGGACTGGGAATTGATAACCTGATGGTGGAGTTGGATATGGACGAAATTCCTATCCGCGACGGCAGTTCTCGCTTTTTTGTGGAAGCCCTCGAAAACGCTGGAATTGAACAACAAAAAGTAGCGCGACAATATATCGTCATCAAAAAGCCAATCCACTTTAAGAATGAAGAAAAAGGTTTTGAGCTGAGCATCACGCCCAGTGATACCTTTAAAGTTGATGTAAAAATTGACTATGGGACGGAGGTGTTGGGTGTTCAATTTGCTGAATTACATGATATTAGAAAGTTTAAAGATGAAATTGCGCCTTGTCGCACTTTCGTTTTTTTGCATGAGCTGGAATACCTGCTCAAAAATAATCTTATCCAGGGTGGCGATCTGAGTAATGCCATCGTGTTTGTTAATAGAAAAGTGAGCCAAGAAGAATTGGATCGGCTTGCTGATCTGTTTCAAAAACCTAAAGTAAAAGTAAAAGATGAAGGCATTTTAAATAACCTCGACCTTCATTTTGAAAATGAACCTGCCCGCCATAAATTATTGGATGTTATTGGCGACCTCAGTTTGCTCGGGAAGCGCATTAAAGGACACGTAAAAGCTTTCAGGCCTGGACATTATGCCAACACAGAGTTTGCTAAATTGATTAAAGAACAAACAAAGAAACCGATCATGCTTAAAGAACCTCCTTTCGATTTAAACCAGGAACCGGTTTATGACATCATGCAGATTCAGAAAATCCTGCCTCACAGACCTCCGTTTTTGTTGATTGACAAAATTCTGGAAGTAACTGAAGATCATATCCTCGGTGTGAAGAATGTGACCATGAATGAGCCGTTTTTTGTAGGTCATTTTCCTCAGGAACCTGTGATGCCTGGCGTACTTCAAATTGAGGCTATGGCCCAAACTGGTGGCATATTTGTGTTGCACGGTTTGCCCGATCCCGAAAATTACATCACCTATTTCCTCAAAATAGAAGAAGCTAGGTTTCGAGCTAAAGTGGTGCCAGGTGATACCTTAGTTTTTATCCTGGAACTTACTTCGCCTGTCCGACGGGGAATTTGCAATATGAGAGGTATTGCTTATGTTGGAAACAAAGTTGTTGCCGAGGCAAAACTGATGGCTCAGATCACTAAAAAACAATAGTTAATCAATCAATATTTGATATGAATCAGCCCCTAGCTTACGTTCATCCTCAGGCCAAAATCGCTAACAATGTGGTGATTGAGCCTTTTGTAAACATAGAAAAAAACGTTGTCATTGATGAGGGCACCTGGATTGGTTCTAATGTGACCATTATGGAAGGTGCCCGTATCGGTAAAAATTGTCGCATCTATCCCGGCGCGGTCATTTCGGCTGCTCCACAGGATTTGAAATACGGCGGCGAAGAAACCATCGTTAGGATTGGAAACAATACCACCATTCGCGAATTTGTTACCATAAACAGAGGTACAAAAGCTAACTGGGAAACCATTGTTGGCGACAACTGCCTGCTGATGGCTTATGTGCATGTGGCCCACGATTGTATCATTGGCAACAACGTTATTTTGGCCAACGCCTGCACCCTGGCCGGTCATATTACCGTTAACGACTGGGCAATTATTGGCGGACTGGCAGCAGTGCATCAGTTTGTGCAGATCGGCGCTCATTCAATGATCAGCGGCGGTGGCATGGCACGCAAAGATGTGCCGCCTTTTACCAAAGCTGGCCGCGAACCGCTTTCTTATGTTGGAGTGAATTCAATTGGATTGCGTCGCCGCGGATTTACTGACGACCGTATCAACGCCATTCAGGATATCTATCGCATAATTTATCTCAAAGGCAAAAACGTGTCGCAGGCAGTAAATTATATCGGAACAAATTTCCCGGTATCGAGTGAGCGTGATGAGATACTGAGCTTTATCTCCAATTCAACGCGTGGAATTATGAAAGGTTATGGCAAGCTACGTGAGCGCGAATAAATTATAGATCGGTTTTTTGGCTTGTTATTGAATTTTTTACAGCTTCATTTATTTAAAAGGTAAAATATTAGGCTTATGTCACTTTTATTCTCAAACCGTCCTTACAATACATTTTTTGCCATCTGGCTCTTTGTCAACAGAGTTGGAATTTCTGCCTTTATGCTCACCCATGGCTATCCCAAACTTTTAATGCTACTCGATGGCCGCGCCGAGAGTTTCCCCGATCCGCTTGGTATTGGAGCTTTGGCCTCACTCATTTTAGCCATACTCACCGAAGTTGTTGCTTCCGTATTTTTAATATTGGGATTATTCACACGGTTTTCGGCAATCGGCTTGTTGATCACGATGGCCGTAGCCGTATTTATCGTGCACAGTGGCGATGCCTTTGGCAATATGGAAAAAGGCTTGCTTTACCTGTTTGCCTACCTGAATATCATCGTTTTTGGTCCCGGGAAATTTAGTATCGATGCCGTTTTGAGCAAGCGTTAAACCTATTTCATCGCTTTTACCGCTTCCTGCGCCGATTCAATCATCGGTTTCACAGAAATTGGTTCGCCAACAGCGCCCATCATCCAATATTGCGGAATAACACGTCCCTGCCTGAAAGCGCGGTAAACCTCATCAGAGAAGTCTTTATCTTTTATATATTGCCCAAACTGAAACTCAATCAGCTGGCCAATTGGATAGGCTGAAAGATAGAGCGGGTTATCAATCATGTGGGAATAAACGGCAAGAATTGGTTCGTCTTTCAGACCAAAAACTGGCGCGAAATAGGTGTTCCACACTTCTTTAGCGATGCCATTCACTGCCAGTTTCAAGGCTTCGGCATCTGTGCCTGGATTAGCATAAAGCCATTGCCAAACGCGGATATCCACTAGCGAAACGCCCATAATTTCGTAGTTTGACCACAGCTGATCCAGCGCGGCAAGATGGGCTGTTTCTTTGTTTTCTGTTTCCATGCCCAGTAGCTCCAAATCACGCGCCTGAAAAGCAAAAGCCAGGGCTTCGGTAAACGAGGTATTCGGAACGCCATTCAGCATATAATAATCCACATCGTAAAGCGAAATGGTTTGCTCCACATTGTGTCCAAACTCGTGAATCGCAATATTATAGCCTTTGTAATCCATACCGTTTTCGCCAATTCTAGTGCGCAGTCGGGCTTTATCACCTTTCATAGCCGCTCCCCAGGCGTGGCCTGCGCCTCGCGAAGGATCAACACCAACGCGTGATGCCAGCGAATAAGCACTGTCTTCGGGGAAACCAAATTTGATTAAAATATTGGGCAAATCAGCCTCAAAAGCAGCTTTGTCAGGATATTTTTCCTGTAGCAACGCATCAATTTTTTCCATATCCAATGATGCCCTGGTTTTGAAACCGTCGTACCAAATATCCCACGGCTGCAGCTTGCGTCCCATACGCTTTTCAATGATTTTGCCAATATCTTTAAGCGTCGGACTGCTCAGCAATTCAATAAATAAATCTTCCACATCATCCACCGGAATTTCCATGCTTTCGTCAAACTGACGGGTGATATAGCTGGGTGCGCTGGGCGAATATTCGTCAATGGCTCGCAGTGCTTCGTGTAAACCAAGTAAATGTTGATATCGTGTGTTGGGTTCAAAAGTATAACGCATGGTAGAACCGTCTTTTTGCAAATTATTGGTGGCCGGATTCCACAAATATTCGTCTTTGTTGATAACTTCCAGCGGAATTTCCTGGCTGATGATGCGTTTCATCACTTCGTAAATGATGGCTTGCTTTTCCAAACCATCTTTGTTGGCATATTGGGATTTAAGTTCATCGCGCAGGCCCCAATGGGTAATTAATTTGAGGTCTTCTGCAAAAAGCGGTGTATTATTGTCATTGCGCAAATTGCCCATAAATATATTGTAATCAGAGATATAGGCATCGGCATTTGTTGAAAGCTGTGCGTAATCTTGAAGCAGTTTGGCGGGAACGCGCGACGTAAAAATGTCTCCCATGCGGGCATAAGCCCATTCAAGGCGCGACCATTTTTCGGCCAGAACAGTTTTTTCGGCCAGTGAAAAATGCGGGAAATTCAAAACGGTGATAAAGGCCAGTTTGTTGGCGAAAAAGTCGCTGCTTAAATGTGCTCCGGCACTGTATCCTCCAAAAATAAGGTCGATGGGCAAAATTTCGCCTTCGTCAACATGGAGCGGGATTTTCAATCCGACACTCATTTTGTTAAAGCTACCCCAAAGCAGTTCGAAATTGTCCTGCATTCGTGTAAAAATGGCTTCTCTTTCTTTAGCGTTTTTGGCATTGTAAGTCATGCAAAGAGCCACGAAATCATCCATGCTGCCGTCTTCGGGTTGCCAAAGCGCTGCTGCCTGTTTCACTCCTTTTTCAATGCGCGGATGTTGGTCTGCATCAGCTTCTTGCTGTAAGTTTTTAATAAGCGTGTTAAGCGCTTCGTTTTTCGTTGTTTTGTCTTTTGCGATGGCACTTTGGCTGGTAGCAAAAATTCCGAAGACGATGATCATAGCTGTAATAGTTGAACTTATTTTTTTCATCTGTTTTATGGTTTGGAGATTGAATATAAGTTTGAAAATGAATGTTTTGAGCTTATTTCTTTTTGATAAAGAGTTTTTCGGCGACAAAGCCACCAAAAAATGCGAATGGAATAAACAGCGCCAAACTGAAGATAATAAACCACATTGGATGAGGGATTAACAAGATATTTATCAGCCCGCCAATCAGTAGAAAAAATCCAGAAACCAAAGCCAGTGATTTGCGTTGACCAATGGATGCACTCGTGAATCCCGCTACAAAAGAGCCGATAAGGTAAGCTAACAAAACCATCAGCATGGCAGGCAGTGGTATCATTTCGTAGGCCTTATCGCTGTTGTACAATTCTTCATCCAGAACAAGGTTTGCCGGCGTTGGAAACAATTCTTGTCCCAAGTATTCAATAATAGCAATGGCTATAATTCCGGTAAGAATTCCAGCAAGAACGGCAATGATGTTGCGAAGCATATTTCTTTTTTGCAATAATACAAAAGATTTAGGCAGCTATTCAGTGTCTGCCGAAAAACGGATAGTTCACTGCCGGTAAGGGTGCGATTATCTTGCGATAACCAAAGGTCGCGCCCTTACTCTACATCCAAGTCAGGGTGCGGCTAGCGTTTCAAAGATATTTATAGACTGAAATGATCAGTCAGTGTAAAATTTATCTTCCTTCCAATTGGCAGGGTTATCGTTTCTATAATTCGAGATACGTTGATATTCCGCATCATTCCGGATAATATGATCATAAAAACGTGTCTGCCAACCATTAGGAAATCCCAATCGATTGGCATGTTTTGTTACGGCCGATTTGTAAGATCCAATTATTGATGAAACCGTGTTTTTGCCGATATTTTGAAATCGTTTGTGTCCAATGGTTTGCGGTTGGGTGGATGGTTGTTGTTGATGCCGTAGAGACAGGGCATGCCCTGTCTCTAAACCATCACCAATACCATCGTTACCACCATTATTATTCCCATTTTTGTACCCACCATCCGGTTTATTCAAAATCAATATCCCGTGAATATGATTGGGCATGACCACAAAATCGCCCAATTCC
>CAZOEV010000122.1:0-7219 GCA_964578915.1 uncultured Lentimicrobiaceae bacterium | reverse complement strand
TTAATGCTAATCTTCACCTTACCTTGCGGCATAAGTTTTTTACGGGCGAACAGCAGCAATCCAACCAGCAGTATGATGACTACCAGAAAGAATATAATACTGATAACAATTACGGTTCCCGTTCCGGTTGCAAGTAATGTCATGGTTACTAAATATTTCTGTTATATTTTTTACAATTTTATTCCAAGGAAGCTCATAAAAGCAATTCCCATCAATCCGGTGATGATAAAGGTGATGCCGAGTCCGCGCAATGGAGCAGGTACGTTTGAATAACGGATTTTTTCGCGAATAGCAGCGATACCTACAATAGCTAAAAACCAGCCAACACCCGAGCCTAAACCAAAACTAGTGGCTTGAGCCAGCGATTGGTATTCGCGTTCCTGCATAAATAATGAACCACCTAAAATAGCACAGTTTACAGCGATAAGCGGCAAAAAGATACCCAATGAAGAGTATAAAGCAGGACTGAATTTCTCCACAACCATTTCCACTAACTGAACCATTGAAGCAATGATAGCAATAAAGAGGATAAAGCTTAAAAAGCTAAGGTCAACATCGGCAAAGCCGGCATCTAACCATACCAGTGCGCCAGGCTTTAGGATGTAGTCGTTGAGTAAATAATCTACTGGCACAGTAATTCCGAGAACGAAAATCACGGCCAAACCAAGTCCGACGGAGGTGTTTACTGTTTTGGAAACGGCCAAGTAAGAGCACATTCCCAAAAAGTAAGCAAATACCATATTATCGACGAAAATCGACTTGACGAATATGTTAAATATTTCTTGCATAACTTTATTTTTTATCGATTTGCTTAGTTTTCTTCTACCAATTCAGGGTTTCTTGAGCGCTGAATCCAAATAATGATTCCTACAATAATCAAAGCCATAGGGGGCAGGATCATAAAACCATTATTTTCGTATCCAATATTGTAAAACGACTCAGGTATAACAGCATAGCCCCAAATAGTTCCCGAGCCAAATAGCTCACGCACAAAACCAACGGCGACAAGCACCCAGGCATAACCTATTCCGTTTCCGATACCATCTAGCACTGAAGGCCAGGGTTTATTGCTCATTGCAAAGGCTTCCAAGCGACCCATAATGATACAGTTGGTGATGATAAGTCCAACGAATACAGATAGTTGCTTGCTCACATCAAATACAAAGGCTTTCAAGAATTGATCCACCAAAATTACTAAGGATGCAATTACAACCAACTGCACTATAATACGAATACGTGGCGGAATGCCATTGCGCATTAAGGAGATAATCAAGTTTGCAAATACGATTACGGCAATAACCGATAGCGACATCACAAAAGCCGGTTTAAGTTTTGCTGTTACAGCCAGGGCGGAACAAATTCCGAGTACCTGAACCGTAATTGGGTTGTCAACACCCAGCGGATTGGTGAGCAGTTTTCTATTCTTGGCCGAAAACAATGGCTCTCTTTCTTGTTTTTCTGAACTCATTTTATCCTTGTTTTTGAATATAAGGAACATAGCTTTCTAACACATTCTTTATCATATCATTAACGCCATTTGAGGTGATGGTGCCACCAGAAATTGCATCTACTTTATGACGCTGAATATCGACTGGAAAATTATTAACTCCGCCTTTTATTACATCAATAGAAACAAATTTTCCTTGATCATCAAAGAGTTCCTTGCCCGGAAATTGATTTTGAAAACCAGGGGTATCTATCTCCGCGCCCAGGCCAGGTGTTTCTGATTTGTGGCTAAACGTAACTCCAACAACGGTGTTGAAATCACTTTTTAGGGCAATATTTCCCCAAACAGGACCCCAAAGACCTACGCCACGCATAGGGATGATATTAATTTTCTGGCCGTCTTTTTCCAGTACATACATCGGAAGTTTGAAGCCTTTATTCACAGATTTATTATACAGCTGTTCTTTCAAATTGAGATTAAAAGCTTCGCTATTCTGTTTGCCATCGCCTTGGTAATCATCAACAACATTACCTTCATTGTCTATAACAATCATATCGGTAACATAACTATTAAATAGTTCGATGGCATTTTCAGTGGTCACATTTTCGATCCCTGCTGCTGACAGAATGCTTTGCATTTTATCAACGGCTTCATTACGCTCCTGCATGGGCTTCAATAACATAGCAGCAGATGAAAGGATGGCTGCTACCAGTATAACCATGATGCCGGCATAACGAAAGATATAAGCATTACTATACATAACTTAATTTTTTTCTCGGTTATAAACTCAGGCCAACACAGCCTTAGCACGTTTGAGTCGTTTTTTAATATTTGACTGAAGCACATAGTGGTCAATCAATGGCGCAAACACGTTCATTAGCAGGATAGAAAGCATCATCCCCTCAGGGTAAGCCGGATTGAAAACGCGAATCAAAACAGCGATAAAGCCAATTAAAAATCCGTAAATCAACTTGCCTCGGTTGGTTTGTGATGCCGAAACAGGATCGGTTGCCATAAACACAGTTCCAAAAGCAAAGCCACCCAATATCAGGTGTTGATACGCCGGAATATCCATATAAACATTTGCTCCCCAAAGGTTAAACAACAAGCCCATTGCCAGTCCTCCACCAATAACGGAAAGCATAATGCGCAAGCTTCCAATGCCTGTGGCAACAAGAATTATGGCACCTAAGAGTATGGCTAAAGTCGAGGTTTCGCCAATACTTCCAGGAATTGTTCCTAAAAACATGGACCAGTCAGTAGGCATTTTGTCGGCATCTAAAACCAGTAAATGTCCGAGTGGTGTTGCGCCCGAATAAGCATCGGCCTTTTCAGCTATCCAAACTTTGTCGCCCGACATTTCTGACGGATAAGCAAAGAACAGGAAAGCGCGGGCAGTAAGCGCCGGATTCAAGATGTTCATACCCGTGCCACCAAAAACTTCTTTTCCTATTATAACGGCAAAAGCTGTGGCAACAGCTACCATCCAAAGCGGCACATCGGGAGGCATTACCAAAGGAATCAGCATACCCGAAACCAGAAAACCTTCGTTCACTTCGTGGCCGCGTGATTGGGCAAAAGCAAATTCTATTCCCAAACCAACCACATAAGAAACAACAATAACGGGCAGCACCTTAAGAAGGCCGAAACCAATCATTGGCCAAAAATCTGGCGTCATTCCATTGGAGATATAATGTTGTAAACCAACATTCCAAATACCAAAAAGTAATGCGGGGACAAGCGCGAGTACCACAATAATCATGGTGCGCTTCATGTCGATAGCATCGCGAATATGCGCACCACTTTGTGTTACTTTGTCCGGAACAAACAAAAACGTTTCGAAAGCATCGAAAGTTGATTCGAGCTTTTCAAACTTACCTCCTTTTGAAAAATGGGGCTTTTGTTTGTCGATAATATCACGTAAAAGCTTCATTATTAACTGTTATTTATTTTTTAACTCATTTCCTTACGCATGAGGTCGAGGCCTTTGCGCACAATTTGCTGAATATCGGTTTTAGAAGTATCGATCACTTCGCACAAGGCAAAATCTTCTTCATCGACTTCATAAATTCCCAGATTCTCCATCAGGTCAATATCTTCAACCATGATAGCTTTGATAAGCTGTAGCGGATAAATATCGAAAGGAAATACTTTTTCAAACTCCCCCGTCATCACAAAAGCACGTTCGCCTCCATGATAATTGGTGTCTAAGCGGTATTTCTTATTTTTAAATAAAAAGCTTGGATAAGAGCGCGACATGCTAAATTTGTCAAAGCCTGGAAGTGCCCAGCCAAAAAGTTCATGGTAGTTCCCTTCAGGAATCACTGTTACTTGGCTGTGATAAAAACCAATATAGCTGTCCAGATCAATATGCGCTCCGGTGAGCACATTACCACTTATATAGCGTTTTTCGACGGTGGTAACATTGCCTTTTACCAGTGGTTCAATGGACGCACCAATTTTGGTTTTGTAATAGGCAGGACGTAATACTTCCGAACCGGTGAGGGCTATTACACGTGTAGCATCAAAAGTACCAGTCAGAAAAAGCCTGCCAATTGTGAGCACATCTTGCGGATAAAGGTACCAAACCACTTCACCTTTATTAATAGGTGAAATTTTATTGATCTGAACACCAATATTACCGGCAGGATGAGGGCCCGAAAAAGCATTTATTTCAACACCTTTTGTATTGGTGAATACTTTAGAAGGTGTTGATTTGGCATCCACATTCAGATGAATTTTGCCTTCGGTAAGTTTTCGTAGCGCATCAATTCCGGCCTGAAAAGTTTCACCGTGCCCATGAACGATAAGGTCGTTGTCGGGAGCAAGCGGTGCCGTGTCGAAAGTGGAAATGAAAATCGCTTTGGGCTTTTCGCTTGGATTGGCAATAACAGAGTAGGGGCGCTGGCGGATAAATGGCCACACGCCGCTATCAATTAGCTTTTTCACTACCGCTTCGCGGCTAAGTTTTTCTGGGTTTTCGGCCTTAAAGTCGATAGCTTCATCTTTGCCATCGGCTTCAATTTTGATCTCAAGCAAAATGCGCTTTGGACCACGTTTTACCTCCTTCACCTTACCACTTACGCTTGACGTAAAGATGATATTATCCCTGTACTTGTCAAGAAATAAAGGTGTTCCAGCTTTAACAAGATCACCTTCTCTGACGAGCATTTTAGGGAACACGCCAATAAAGTCGATAGGTTTGATGGCAAACTGATCCGTGACATGATCTTTGATTGTTTTCTCGGCTTCGCCTATCATCTTGATATCGAGGCCTTTTTTAATTTTTGTGACGGTTGACATATCTACCTTCATTCATATTTAAATATTACGCAAAGAAACGAATTAAATCTTTTGGCTGAAAGTTGTTTTTAGTAAAAAAGAACGATTTAATGCTTTTATTGGTCAATAGTTTTTTTGATCTATATCAATAAATTGCCTGTTTCGGATAATTTTGCATTATTAACTGTGAAAAATAAAACATTTTGATAAATTTGTATAGTCGTCTTACTCAAAATATGCTCAACCATGATATTTCACTTTCAGCACTCCTTTTATAAATTGCTTATCGCATTATTTATTTTTTCCTTTTTGCAGGATATGACGGCACAAAACCTTGAATTTATTGAATTCAGCAACAGAACCTACAATGAAAACGTACAAACTGTTTTGCTTCATCCGCTGGATGATCCGCTGCTAGAGCCCGTGGTTTTGCTTTCTGATCAAACCGAAAAGCTCAAACTTTCTTTTGATGTTTTAGGTGATTACGCGTACACCTATAATTATACTGTTATTCATTGCACCCACGACTGGAAACCTTCGAGTCTGCAAAAGATGGAATATATTTCGGGCTTTGATGAAGAAAGAATTGACCAATACCGCTTCTCGCTCAATACGTTGACGCCTTATGTGCACTATGATATATTTCTTCCAGGATCGCAAATGCAGCTCACCAAATCTGGTAATTATCTTTTGGTGGTGTATGCAGAAAGCTTTGCAGCTGATCAACTTTTGTTTTCACAAAGATTTATGGTTGTCGATCCGCAAGTTTCCATTAATGCTAGTGTGCCACAATATGCACGTAAATTGTCAGTAGCGCGCGAAATGCAACAAGTTGACATTAAAATAAATGCGTCAAATGTGTTTTTTGTTAATGCGCAAGAATCAGTAAATGTGGTGATTAAACAAAATTTCCGCTGGGATAATGCCGTTACAGGCCTCAAGCCAAACTATGTTTATCCCGATCAGTTGAGCTTTGAATATGAAGATAAAACGCTTTTTGACGGAGGAAATCAGTTCAGACATTTCGATATGAAAAGTTTTAGGTATCAGGCGGAAAACATCGAAAGAATTTTCGAAGAACCAGATTATTTTACCGTACGACTTTGGCCTGATAAGCGCAGGGTATTTCTTGATTATATTTCAGAAATTGATATTTACGGACAAAAATTGATCAAAGCTCGTAACGATCAAGACACGGATATCGAAGGTGATTACGCTTGGGTGGAATTTTTTCTGGAAGCTGACGCGCCTTTTACGCACGAAGATGTTTTTGTTATTGGTGCTTTAAATAATTACATCCTTGACGCCAAAAACAAGCTTACCTATAACTATAAGCGCAAAGGTTATCAGGGTGCCATTTTTTTGAAGCAGGGTTATTACGACTATATATATGGTGTAGCTGAAAAAGGAAAAAATAAGGCAACTGTTGCACCAATTGAAGGTAATCACTGGGATACCAATAACTTATATACGATATATTGCTATTACCGCAAACCTGGAACTTCTTTTGATCAACTGGTTGGGCTTGCAGAAATTCCCGCTCATCCATAGGTTTCCAAAAATTGGAATGTTAGCCCAATATTGTATTTTGTAAAGCACTGTGAATTAGGTAAATAATAAAATGGCATTTGTTTTGCTATGTAAAAAGAAAACTTACTTGAATGAAAAATTTAACTTCGCTACTTGGATTTGGGTTGTTCCTCGCTCTTATTGCGAGTTCATGCTCAAAAAACACGGAAAATCCTGACGATAAGCCGACTAGCTCGATGGAAGAATTAATAATCCCATCCGGTTTTAACTGGTCAACGACACAAGCTGCGCGTTTTCAGGTAACAGCACTAGACAACCAAAATAATCCGCTAGAGGGAGTAAAAATTGAGGTTTTATCTGACGATCCTGAAAATGGTGGCAAATTGATCGTAAGTGGCACAACAAACCAATCAGGTGTTTATGCTATTGATTATCAAGTTCCTTCTTATTATAATTCTTTATTTGTAGCCACTGATTATCTCGGCTTGGTAAATTTGACCGAAGTTAGCCTCGATGCCAACGGTTTTGAATTGGTTTTAGGCGGTAAAAAGACGGTTCCGATGTTCAAATCAACGCTTAGTCCGGCATCTGATGGCTTTTACACCTATATGGGAGGTTATAATAATCAGGGCGTTCCAGAATATTTGGAGCCGGAAAATGATCCCATCACTGCTGACTTTTTGGATGATATCAACAATACTTTACCCGAGCGCGTTCGTTTGGATGAGTCTCATCCTGAATACTTTTTCGATGTGTATGATCACAATTTGAATCTGGTTGAAACCTGCGATGTGTGGGTGACTTTTATTACAGAAGGTGCTGGCTACAGAAATGTATTGGGTTTTTATACTTACGAAACAGGCAATGCTCCCCAAACTCCTGAGGATATAGAGTCTTTAAATATTATTTGAGGTGTCTATTTAACTACTTATTTTAATCAACTGATATGAAGCAGGTTTA
>CAZOEV010000121.1:0-7256 GCA_964578915.1 uncultured Lentimicrobiaceae bacterium | reverse complement strand
CGCCAGCTCCGGCAATAACTACTTTTACGCCACGCAGGTGTACGTTTTGAGCAAAATCGAACAGCCTTTCGGGCGTGCGGTGCGCCGAAACGATGGTTATTTCATAAGCTATTTCAAGCTGATCCAGAATTTTTGCGGCTTCTTCCATGATGGGTAGGTCGGAGTCTGAACCCATTACAATGCTTACTAAAGGTGTTTTCATGCGATAATTTTTATCAGGTTTTTTACTTGGCTTGCTTTTTCTATGGCTTCTTCGCGTGTGCTGGCCAAGATGGTCAGGTGTCCCATCTTGCGGAACGGCTTGGTGATTTTTTTCCCGTAGAGGTGCACTTTTACGCCATCAATTTTCATGGCATCAAAAAGTCCTTCATAAATGGCTTCGCCTTCGTAGCCTGGCTCACCTAAAAGATTGAGCATGATTGCCGGTATCTTTTGCTGCACGCTACCCAGCGGCAGACCGAGAATGGCGCGCAAAAGCTGTTCAAACTGCGAAGTTACGATACTTTCAATGGTATGGTGGCCGCTGTTGTGCGGACGAGGTGCCACCTCATTCACCCACACTTTATTGTCGTGATCTACAAAAAGCTCAACGGCCAAAAGTCCTACCATATCCCAGGCCGTGATTAGCTTATCGGCAAGCTGGCCACATTGGCTGGCGATTTCTGCGCTAATGTCTGCCGGACAAATGAGCATTTCTACCAGATTAGCTTCAGGATTAAACTCCATTTCTACTGGCGGAAAATGACTTACCTCGCCGTGAATGCTGCGGGCTGCAATCACCGAGATTTCTTTTTGGATGCTCACCTTTTGTTCTACTACTGAAGGTGCATCCAGCAACTTATGTGTTTCAGAAGAATTATTAATAACCACTACGCCGCGCCCATCATAGCCGCCTTTGCGGATTTTCTGTACAAATGGAAAGCTGATTTCATTGGCGTCAAGGGCTTGCAGAATGTCCTGCTTGTCGCTAAAAAGTTTAAAAGCCGCTGTAGGGATTTTATTAAGACTAAAAAACTGCTTTTGAAGGCCTTTGTCCTGAATGGTTTCTAAGATATCAGGGTGAGGTAGAATGATTTTTCCTTCGGATTTCAGCTTTTTAAGTGCTTCAACATTAATGCTTTCTATTTCGTAAGTGATAATATCCACTTCTTGTCCGAAATTGTAAACATCTTCATAACTTGTGTGGCTTCCTTGGAAAAACTTGGTACACTGAGCAGCAGCCGGACAGCCCGGATCGGCATCCATAACGTAGGTTTTAATATCCCAGTTGCTCGCCGCTAACACCAACATTTTGGCCAACTGTCCACCAGCGGTTATGCCAAGTTTGAGGCTTGATATGTTTGATAGATTTAGTTTTTGCATACATAATAAATATAAGAGGATGAAGCCAGAGCTTTATTACCTCAGGTTTACTTTTGCAAAACTAAAGTTTTCGGCGGTTAGATGAAAAAGAAATGTGAAGAAGGGTATCTGGGTGGATGAAGCTCCAGCTTCATCTTTTTAACGTGATGAAGCTGGAGCTTCATCAACCCAGACGCAAGCTGTAAAACGATAAGCCACGCTGCCTTTTGTTTGGATTGTCTAAAATGTACTTCACGGTGTTGTTAAAATGGTCTGCGTCACGAATAAACCTATCCCAGTATTCGGGCATCCAAAATGAAGTAGCGTCTGTTGGAATGTTTAAATGTTGCCTATACTGATAAATGATTCTGTCTTTTAAAACTTATGAATAACAAAGGCTAAATGGTTTTTCTATAGTTTTTGTTTTAACTGGCAAGTTTTGTTTATTTTTGAAAACAATTTATTGCTTTGTTAAAAAAGAGGTCTAATTTTTTTTCATTGCGCTAAATTTAGATTAAAGAACTATGATGTCAGCCACTTGTACTACATTCAATTTGGGTTTTAGGCTTGGTAGAGTACCAATTAAATTGAGTGTTATGCATGTTTGTTTACGAATAAGTTTTGTTCTTCTTAGCTTATTTGCAGCCAATTGCTTATGGGCTGGCGTGAAAAGTACTGGTACGCCTCAAATCAAAAATTATGCACATTCTGATATACCGGCTGGTCCACAAAGTTGGATGATAACTTACGACCAAAGTGGCATGGTCTATTTTGCAAATAATGATGGCATTCTTAGTTTTGATGGTGTGAGTTGGCGCACGCATACCTTGCCCGATCGCACTATTGTTCGTAGTGTCCTAGCCGTAAACGATACCATTTATGCTGGTGGATATAATGAATTAGGCTATTTTACAAAGATGCCAAATGGCGAATTGCAGTTTACACCTCTGCAAGACCTGCTTCCGGAAGAAAAACGTGATTTTGATGAGGTCTGGAAAATTTACAAAACCACTTATGGTATTGTATTTCAGTCGTTTGATCAGATAATGATTTATTATAATGGTGAGTTTAGTACAATTAAAGCCAAAAATAGCTTTCATTTTTCTTATCTCATCAACGACCGTTTGATTGTAAATGATCAAACAGATGGCCTTTTTGAGCTTCAAAAGAACAAGCTGGTTCCGCTTATTGGCGCCGAATCATTGGCTGGAAAGCTTATCTGGTCTGTTGTGCCATACGGCGATGATTTACTGATTGCCACTTCAGACGACGGCCTGTTTTTATACCGAAATGGAGATTTAACATACTGGAATACGGATGCTTCCGAAATGCTAAAACAAAAGCAGGTTTATTGTGGATTGCGAATTGACGACAACAATATGGCTTATGGGACTATTCAGGATGGACTGCTAATCTGCGATAATGAGGGGAATATAAAGCAGCATATCAATATTGAAGGTGGCCTTCAAAACAATACAATTCTCAGCATGAACAAAGATAATTTAGGAAATCTTTGGCTGGGGCTTGACAACGGAATTGATTATGTAGAAATAAATTCGCCGCTGAGCTATTTTTCTTATCCGGCCAATCTGAGTGCTGGCTATACCGGTGTTTTGCATAATGGAATGCTTTATTTAGGAACTAATAGGGGGGTGTTTTACCACGACTGGAAATCGCTGCAAACTGGCAATACGGGGCAGGAATTTAAACTGGTGCGCAACAGTCAGGGACAGGTTTGGGAGTTAAAAGTAATCGATGGCACCTTATTTTGCGGCCATAATTCAGGGATTTTTACCATCAAAGATAGCGTGGCAAGCATTATTTCCGATGTGCAGGGTGCTTGGTCGTTTATTGTCCCCGAAGGACAGGATGATGTAATTATTAGCGGAACTTATACTCATCTGGTGAAGTTGGTGAAAAGTGGAAATAAATGGAGGCAGGGTGCTATAATAAAGGGCTTTAAAGAGTCGTCTAGGTTTATGGTCAATGCAGGCCCACAAAGTTTTTGGATGAGCCATGGCTATAAAGGTGTTTTTAAAATTGAACTTAATATGGCCTTTGATAGCGTTACTTCCGTTCAATATTACAATAGTAAACACGGTTTTCCTTCAGATAAGCATATTCGTGTGGTTGATGTTTTGGGTGAAACGGTTTTTTGTACTGGTGAGGGCTATTACAAATATGATAATGGCAGCGATACTTTTATTCTTGATGAAAAAATTAATAAAATAATTAGCAATCCTGAGGCTAATGTACTGCTGGAAGACAGTAGGAAAAATATTTGGTACTTTACAAAGGATAGAGCCGGTGTGTATCGCTTGCAAGAAGATGGTAGTTATGTTGATGTAAATTTGCCGTTTAGAGAGCTAAACGGCAAAATTATCTGGTCCTTTCAGTTTGTGCTTCCATTGGACGAACAGCATGTTTTTATTGGATTACAGGATGGGTTTGCACATTATAAACCTGATTTCGCTAAAAACTACAACAAAGCTTATAAATCAGTTATCCGAAAAGTAGTAATAGCTTCTAATGATTCTGTTATTTTTTGGGGCAACGAGAGCCATAAGGCTGCTGGTTATCGAATTTCTTATACCTCTAATCAGCTCAATTTTTCGGTGGCAGCATTGGATTATGAAAATCCTGATAAGTTGTTATTTTCTACCTGGCTAGAGAATTTTGAAGAAGACTGGACGCCATGGCATAACTCACCTTTGCGGCAGTTTACCAATCTGCGGCAGGGCAATTATGTGTTTAAAGTGAAAGCTAAAAACTTATTTGATACTGAAAGCGACACGGCCTCCTTTGCATTCACCATTTTACCACCGTGGTATTATAGCTCGTGGGCTTATGCCTTATATTTTGTTTTGTTTATTTCATTGATATATTCCACTTTTGTTTATGCGAAACACAGGCTTAAGCAATCAAAAATGCGCTTTTCTGAAGCACAACAAAAGCAGTTTCAGGAACGGGAAAAGCGCTTGCAGACTGAGACTTTAAAAGCTGAGAAGGAGGTGATTAGCCTACGAAATGAAAAGCTGCGTCAGGAAATGATATTAAAAGATAAGGAGTTGGCTAATAGTACTATGCAGATGATCCAAAAGAGTAAAACCATGACAATGCTCAAGCGCGATCTGCAAAAACTTTCAAGAGAAACTAAGGATGATTTGGTAAATACCAAAATCCGAATTATGGTAAAAAAAATTAACCGCGATATTGATTCCGATAAGCAATGGGAGGTTTTTGAAAGCCATTTTGAAAGTGTGCACGAAGAGTTTTTGAAGCGCCTAAAGCAGGAATTTCCTGATTTGTCGCCGCGTGAACTGAAGCTCTCAGCGTATTTGCGCTTGAATATTTCCAGTAAAGAAATCTCCAGCCTGATGAATATTTCCGTTCGCGGAGTTGAAATTAGCCGGTATCGGCTACGTAAAAAACTTCAACTGGAGCACGACCAAAACCTGACGGATTTTATTATGATGTTTTAGTTGTGCGACGGAAGGCTATTTTGCTAAGTTTTTAATCCGCTAATTCCACTATAATCTCACAAGCTTTATCATTAGTGGCGTGTTGAAATAAGATGGAATAGGGTAATATAATACCCTCATCTGTTTTCAAAAAATTCATTTGTTGTCCGTTAATTTTTACGTTTTCAACTAGTTTGTGTACTAAATTTGTCGTGTTTTTACGTTCAAAAGTAATATTCAGCTTTAGGTCCTGAAATGGCAAACTAATATTTACCTGATTTTGATCATCAAAAAGGAAATCTCCAATTTGCGGTTTAATTTTAAGGTCGCCAAAATATCCTTGAACTCCAAATATTTGTGTCGTCAGTGTAAGCATCATCCAAGCTGAAGAGCCAGTGAGATAGGCATAAGCTCCTCTATCTCCAGGCTCCAGAAAAGATGGAATTCCAGGAAATATTAGGCTTTTTGATGAGTCCACACAGAGTTCATAAACATCTTTTAATAAAGAATTTCCAGCTTCGGCAAAACCTGCTTTAAGCAAGCCGAAAGCTAACATGATATTTTGTTGTAACCACTTGCTGCCATGTTCTTTATAGCCAAAAACAAAACCTGTGATGCGCCCAATATTCAGGTCTAGTTCAGGAAATGGACTGCATAGACGAAGTCCAGCCGAATTTTCGTCTTTCAGAAAATGATTCACAGACTGCCAAATAGCTTTTGTCTGTGCCTCAGTTGCTGTTCCGCTGATCAATGGTATGGCTTGCGAAGCCAGGTCGATACTTACACTTTGTGTAAATTGGCCATGTATTGCTTGACTAAGGTTGTTATAATGACCATTGAAAAACCCAAAACCTTTGGAGGTTTCCAACCATTCATTTTGCTGAAGATGCTCCTGAATATGTGCTGATTTTGCTTTTAGATCAGTGTGTAATTGGGCTAAATCTACTTGTATTTTTTTTGCTTTTACACTATGACGAACAGCTTCAAAGTAAGCATTAAGCAGTTGCATCTTAGCATCTGGATCGGTGTAATCAATTGCTTTTTGGTCGGAAAGACGATCTAAAAGCATCAAAATTTCTGGCTGTAATTCAATGGTTTCAGCACCTTCTTCCAGTAATTTTTCTATCCAAGTGGCGAGTGTTTTGAAATTTGCACCATAGAAATGATGAAAACATACCGACTCTCCTTTATCGCGTGCCATATCGAGGGTGTCGTTCCAGTCGCCGCCTTCCAGCAATAGGTTGTTGTGTTTCCCAACATGATAAAAGGCCGACAATTGTTGCACTAAAAGATGCTCAAAAATTGTACTTTCAACAATATTACCTTCATTATCAAGCTGTTTGTTGCCTTGTTTTGGTAAATATTTTTCGTCGCGTTGCTTACTTCTGTGCGAAAAAACATCCTTCCAGTAGGAGGTTTTGTGATCGAGGATAGATAAATCGCCGGTTTGATGAATATAGAAATTGACAACAAAAACCGGCCAGGCGCCGTGATCGGACCAGGTGCGCGGCACGCTGTTGCGGTCGGCGATAAACATGCCCGGTTCAGAACCAATAATAGTAGCATTTGAGCCATCAATACGAATACCTTTGAAGTTGTTGAGTATTTCAGTTTTTGCGGAAGGCGCGTCAATCAATAGAATCGACAATAAATCTTGCCAAAGGTCTCTCCAGCCTCGGCCTCCACGGCCATAGCCGAAGTCGGGAAGAAAAGAATTTCCGAAAACCTGTCGGCATTTGAGCTGAAAGGCGACCCAATGCATCCAGCCGTCGAAAACTTTATCAGCTGTATTGTAGCTTACCTGTCCGGTTAGCGTATTCCAATATTCGAGCGTGGTATTCAACGCCTTATCAAACTGCTGAGCCTTGCCGTAATTTTTTTCCCATAGTGCGATGTCATCACTATTTTCGGTGAGACCATGCACAATAACATATTCTTTTTGTTCACCAGCTTGAAGCGCTACCTCAGCAAAGCGGAAAGCAGCAACTGCTTCGCGGCCATCAGCCTCACCATCTGCATAAACCGGTGCATGTTTTTTGTAAAATACCGCTTCAGGATTGTCTAAGCTTCCGCCTTCGCCAATAAAGTCTTTCATTACAGGCCAGACAGCATTTGGTGCCGATCCATCGGCTTCAAAAGCCATCACCACATAATTCATCTTATTGGGTTGGTGGCCATGCTCATCATGAATAATATTTGGTTTTACGCGAACGCTGTTGGTAGTTGAAAAAACGCGCTGAAACATGGTGGTTACCTGGCGGTGATCTCTGAAATTGTCGGCATGTCTGGCAAAAATTGGCAAAGCATAAAAAGGTACAAATTTCAAAGCTTTGTCTCCCGTGTTTTTTACGCTAACTTTCATTAATTCAACAAAATGGTTTGCATGAGGCACGAAAACACTTACCTCTGTTTGCATAGCCAAATCCGCATTTTTTCTTCTTAATTTAAATACGC
>CAZOEV010000120.1:0-7265 GCA_964578915.1 uncultured Lentimicrobiaceae bacterium | reverse complement strand
ACATTGACCACAAAATAATCCACATAAGGAAACAAACCTTCAAAGTTGGCGACATAATCGGCCACCGCATCAGCATTGGCTGTTTTGGTGTTTTTGCCAATATTTCCGCCAACAATTACCTTGCCCGATCGCTGCCGGAGTTTTTCTATGGCAGCTTCCAAGCCATTATTATTGAATCCCATGCGGTTAATTAGACCTTGATCTTGCATCAATCTGAAAAGTCGTGGTTTTGGGTTTCCGGGCTGGGCTTTTGGTGTAACTGTACCAATTTCGATATGACTGAAACCAAGCTGAGCCAATTCTTCAAATACGGCTGCATTTTTATCGAAACCAGCAGCGATTCCGACAGGATTATCAAAATGCAAGCCGAAAAGTTCTCGCTGTAGCACTGGATGCTTTACTTCGGTGAATTTGCGTGCCAACCACTTCATCCCTGGAATTGACATAGAAATTTTAAGCAATTTCACCACTACATGATGTATCCATTCTGGGTCAAATAAAAAGAATAACGGGCGAATCAGCAGCTTGTACATGGCATTGGACTTAGTTAACCTTATTTTGACATAAGTAGATTATTCAAAAAAAGTCCCCTGAGGGACTTTTATTTTTTTTATCTCGAAAATAGTTTTATTTCTGACACAATGTTTTAGGCCTCAGCGTTTTCTTTAGGAGTTTCAGGCGTTTCTTCCTTTGTTTCCTCAACTTCTTCGGTGAAGTCGAGCATTTGCTTATCTGTGAGTAATTTGTACCAGTTGAAAACTTTTTTCATATCGGAAGGATAAACGG
This sequence comes from uncultured Lentimicrobiaceae bacterium, assembly GCA_964578915.1. Taxonomy (GTDB): domain Bacteria; phylum Bacteroidota; class Bacteroidia; order Bacteroidales; family F082; genus UBA5536. The sequence goes on along the minus strand of CAZOEV010000120.1, from coordinate 6,479 downwards.
CTTCTTCATCAAAATCTGGAACTACTTCACCAAATTTTTCTTTAAGGGCATCGGTGCTTAGTTTTTTGACTTCAAAATCAAGCGTTTCACCCATTTTTTCGTGGATGTTTTTAAATACTACTTTGAGAGGCATATCCTCGGTGGTAGTAAAAATGCTGATTTCTTCCAGCGAACTCATGCGATCCTGAGCAAAAGCCGGAAAGCGTTTTCCATCGAGTAGAGATTCCACTACAACACTATTTTTTCCCTGTCCGGTAACCTCAAAAAGCCCGGGTTTTCCTGAGATTGATACAATCTTTGTTAAATCCATCATAAGTGTGTTTATAATTTGGCCGCAAAAGTAAGTTATTTAATTAATTTGATGACTTTTTAGTTGAAACATCCGCTGTAATAGTGAGATTTTATGGTTAATTTATACTTTACCCAAAACTCTGCAACTCGTTCAGTCGTTTATAAACTCCACCGCTTGCAAGCAGGCTTTCGTGCGTGCCTCTTTCTACGATTTCGCCTTTGGCGACTACAATAATTTCATCTGCGTGTTGAATGGTTGACAACCGATGTGCGATTACCACAGAAGTTCTGTTTGTCATAATTTTCGCCAATGCATCCTGTACTAGTCTTTCTGATTCTGTGTCGAGTGATGAAGTAGCTTCGTCCAAAATCAAAATTGGTGGGTTTTTGAGTACTGCACGTGCAATGCTAAGTCGCTGACGCTGACCGCCTGACAAATTCATGCCGCGGTCGCCAATAAACGTATCATAACCATTTTCCATCTGTGAAATGAATTCGTGTGCATTGGCCACTTTTGCGGCAGCAATCACCTGTTCCAGCGTGGCATCTTCTTTGCCAAAAGCGATATTGTTAAACACAGAATCGTTAAACAATATACTTTCCTGCGTTACAATGCCCATCAGCCCGCGCAAATCATCAATTTTATAGTCGCGCAAATCATTTCCGTCAATAGTTATTGAGCCGCCGACCACATCATAAAAACGCGGTAAAAGGTCGGCAAGCGTAGATTTTCCACCACCCGACTCACCAACTAAGGCAATCAGTTTGCCTTTTTTCAACGTAAAGCTCACGCCTTTGAGCACAGGTTCTTTGTCGTAAGTAAAATGCACGTCCCGGTATTCAATCGTTGATTTAAAATCGGAAATAGATTTAGCGTTCTTTTTCTCTGTAATTACTTCTTCGGCATCCAAAATCTCGAAGATGCGTTCCGCGGAGGCGATACCTTTTTGAATGCTATAAAATCCCTGAGCAAAGGTTTTTGCAGGTGGAATAATTTGAGAGAACACCAATATATAGACGATAAAATCAGCGGCATCGATAACAGCAGACTCGCCAAGCACAAGCCTACCGCCAAACCACAGCACGATTACGATGACTACGGAAGACATAAATTCGCTGAGTGGTGAACTTAAATCGCGACGGCGATAAATACTGAGCATCAAGCGGGAAAAATGACTGTTTTGATCTTTAAAACGTTCGTCAGAATATTTTATCGCGTTGAAAGCCTTGATGATACGCAAGCCGCTGATGGTTTCTTCGATGGTGGAAAGCATGCCCGCCATGCGCGATTGCCCAACTTTAGAACTTCTACGCAAACTTTTGCCAATATAGCCAATCAATAGTCCGGTTACCGGCAACAAAACCAATACAAAAAGGGTAAGTTGCGGACTTACGCTAAACATAAATGCAATATAAACCAGGATGGTAATGGGATCGCGAACAATCATTTCCAGGTAGTTCATAATGGAATATTCCACTTCCTGAACATCGGTAGTGATACGCGCCATGATGTCGCCCTTGCGGTTTTTATTGTAAAATGAAATAGGTAAGATTAGGATTTTGGTGTAAATCGCATTACGGATGTCTTTAACTGCACCGATACGTACATTGGCCATATAAAACATCGCAAAGAAACGCCCCAAGTTTCTCATTAAGAAGGAAGTAATCAGCAGTATACAGATAAAAATCAAGGCTTCCAACTGTCCTTTTTCAATAATAATTTGACTGATTTGATAGTTGAGTGAGTTGAGCAGCGCATCAGCGTTTAGCGCAAACTCAGGTTTTTCGGTTACAAGCGCCTCTGTTCCGAACAGCAAATTCAAAAACGGAACCAGCATAGTGAGAGAGAAGAGCGAAAACACGATGGTGAGCAGGTTAAACAAAACGTTTAGCACTGCATAGCCCCAATAGGGTTTGATGTAGGCGAGGATGCGGTAAAATTTCTTCATGATGGCTGATTTAACAGGTCGATTCCTGTGTAATTTTCAGGTGTAATGGCACGCAATTCCGTTTTTATACTTTCGGAAACGGGAAGTGTTTCAATAAATTTATCAATACTTTCCTTATTGATTTTTTCGTTGGTTCGTGTTAGGTTTTTTAGCAGTTCGTAAGCTCCTTCTACGCCTTCGCGACGTAAAATTGTTTGTATGCCTTCGGCTACTACCAAATAATTCTGTTGCAGGTCTTGCGCAATTTTGTCTTTATTGAGAAGTAATTTCCCGAGGCCTTTTTCAATTGATTTGATGGCAATTAGCGTATGCGCCAGTGGTATTCCGATATTGCGCGTTACGGTGGAATCAGTCAGATCGCGTTGCAAACGGCTCACTGGAAGTTTGGCACTTAGGTGTTCAAAAAGCGCATTAGCGATTCCCAGATTGCCTTCGGCATTTTCAAAGTCGATAGGATTTACTTTATGTGGCATGGCCGAAGAGCCCACTTCGCCGGCTTTAATTTGTTGCTTGAAATAATCCATGGAAACATACAGCCAGATATCGCGACTCAGGTCGAGCAGGATTGTATTGATACGCTTGATGCTGTCGAAATAAGCAGCGAGATAATCATAATGCTCTATTTGTGTAGTCGTTCGCTGGCGGTGCAGTTCCAATTCTTTTGTAATAAAGTTGCAGGCAAACAGTTCCCAATCTATTTGTGGATATGCCACGGCATGGGCATTGAAATTTCCGGTTGCGCCACCAAATTTTGCTGAGAAAGGAATACTTTTTAGGAGCTCAAGCTGGTTTTCGATGCGTTCGGCAAATACATAGATTTCTTTGCCCAACTTTGTAGGGCTAGCAGGCTGTCCATGGGTGCGTGCCAACATGCTAATATCGGCCCATTCGTAAGCGGTTTTTATTAAGTTTTGCAATAAATTTTCCAATTGCGGAAGTAGCTCTAGCTTGTGCGCATCTTTTAGCGAAAGCGGAAGTGCTACATTATTGATATCCTGCGAGGTAAGTCCGAAATGGATAAATTCCTTAAACTGCTGCCAACCGTAATCGTCGAAGCGGCGTTTCAGGAAATATTCCACCGCCTTTACATCGTGATTGGTTTCTTGTTCTATATCCTTGATTTCGAGCGCATCTTCAAGCGTAAACTCTTCGTAAAGCGCATGAAGTTGATCGAAGTTTTCTGCTTTAAATTCCTTTAGTTGAGGCAGCGGCAACTCACACAGCGCCACAAAATAATTCACCTCAACCATCACACGATAGCGGATCAGCGCGTATTCAGAAAAGTAATCGGCCAATCCGGAAGTTTTGTCGTGGTACCGGCCATCAACAGGCGAAATAGCAGTGAGTGCAGATAAATCCATAGTATTGCAATTTGCCGCAAAAGTACGGAATAATTTTAGGCGGGCGAAAGTGAAGATGTGACACACCAAAGCCTTATTATTAATTGTGCTGATAGCCCGCAACACCTGTAATTTAGCTTGAAAAATATGGCGATGAGTTGGGAATAAATTACTTAGTTTTTTCCTGTATTATGCTTTCATCTACCACTAGGCTAAAGCGAGCTGATTTTTTAGTGCCAAAATAACCTAAACCACCTTCTTTCAGGTTTGAGCTTATATTGGCTGGAGGCCCACCAAAAAGTGGATTGCTAAAACCAGTTTCATTGCGCAGTTCTATTAAAAACTCAAAATATTCCTTGTTAATAGCAGACATAAGCAGGGTGATGGTGTCGCCCAGTTGCACCTCATCATCGTAAAGAAACATCACGGTGGTTCCATTGGTGTTATTGCCGTTAAAAAGCCTGTCGTCGGAAATGGAGGTGCGTGAAGCTGTATCGGTCAATATCACGCCATTGCGAAAGGCGTCAAGCTGATAAAAATCTGTCGTTGGTGGATCATAAGCATAAAGCATCACCATCCAAAATCCAAAGGGTTCGCGGTATTCCAGTCCTATGGAATCTAACCGATAAGCGGTGGTGGCCATGATGCTCGTGGCTTCAAAATTGCTGACTTCACCAATGGCTTCGGGTAGGTGTATATTTAATTTGTATGTATTTCCCGGCTGCCCAGAATAGTCTTCCGGCGTATAATAGTAGCCACTACCTGCCGGATTTTCAGTTAGACTCAAAATCTGATTGCCATCGTCCAGCAGCAGTTCTGCACCGCTCACGATAGGAGGTTCTGAATTTGAAAAATAGCTAGCCGACTTACTCAGCATGATTTGGTGCGCCAGCGTGTCGGTACTTATTTGGCCGTCAACAACAAGTCGGGTAAAAGTTTCATCTAGTTCTAAATCAATAGTTTCCGTGCAAGACGAAAAAACGCTAAAAGCAACGAAAAGACTAAGGATTAATTGAAATTTGCTTTTCATGGCTTAAAATTTAAAGTTGTAAGTAATGGCCGGAACGATTCCAAATAGATAGGTCATTTCAGCTTTTGTAAGGTTAGATTGCTCGGTGTCGGCAATGAAATTAATTACCCAAGGATTTTTACGATAGTACGCATTATACACGGAAAGATTCCACTCACCCGTCCATTTTCTGTTTGGTTTGTCTTTTGGTTTTAAGGTGACCGATAAATCCAGGCGATGATAATCGGGTAAACGATAGGCGTTGCGATCACTATAAACGGGAGCTATCGAGTTGCCAATAGTGAATCGGCCTGTTGGGAAAGTTACTGCTGAACCGGTTGAATACACCCAGTTTGCACCGAGGCTGATGCGTTTTGAAAGCTGATAATTGGCTACGATAGAAATATCGTGCGGCCTGTCATAGGTGGCAGGGTAAGGGTTTCCATTATTTATTTCCTGGATTTTGCGGAAAGTGCGCGACCACGTATAACTTACCCAGCCATTCAGCCGACCTTCATTCAGTCGCACCAAAAATTCCAAACCATAAGACCAAGCCTCGCCAAAGCGTAGCTCGCCTTCCAAGTATTCGTTGAGCAGTAGTTCGGCATGGTCTTTAAAGTCGATGGCGTTGTGGTTTAGCTTGTAAAATCCTTCCACAGAAGTCTCCAGTTTTTCCTTAGGGAAATATCGGAAATAGCCCAACGAAAATTGATCGCCCAACTGTGGCTTCACATTAGGGCTCGATGGGAACCAAATATCCAAAGGTGTCCCGGCGGTAGAATTTTGAGCCAGATGTACATATTGCACATTGCGCGTATAGGCTGCCTTTACAGACGAAAACTCATCTAATTTATACGCCATACTGAAACGTGGTTCGAGGTTTAAAAAGTTCTGAAACACTTCCCCGGAGGGATAAACCACAGAATCGACCTTGTCATAGTTGTTGTCGAACTCATAAACTGTGCCTTTGCCAATATTATTGAAAAGGCTTAGGCGAAGACCATATTTAAGTGTTAGCCGGGAGCCGATTTTTTGTTCATTACTAACATATAAACCGCTTTCGAGGGCGAAAGATTTCGCCACTTCGATTTTATTAAAAGCTGTCTCGTCGCCGATTCCTTCAGCTGTTCCAGGGCTAAAAGTATGAAAAGTAGATTGAAACCCGAATTTCAGGGTGTTATTGGCCGAAGCATACCAAGTGAAATCGCTTTTTAGGCTGTAATCTTTCATCTGCGAATTCCAGTTGAAGGCGTTGGCTTGTCCTTCGGGAATTCCCAGCTCGTAGTTGAAACGACTGTATATCAAGGAAAAATTGGAGAAAATCTTACTGCTGAAAAGATGATTCCAGCGCAGCGTAAAAGTTTGATTGCCCCAGCCTAAAGCGAAACTTTCATTTTTAAACACATCTTTTCCAAAATATCCACTGACAAAAATCCGGTTTTTATCGTTAAAAGTATAATTGGCTTTTCCGTTGAAATCGTAAAAATAAAGGGTGTTATCACGTATGTTTTCATCGGGCGACAAAGCCAGAAATAGGTCGGCATAAGTGCGTCTTCCGGCCAACATAAACGAAGACTTATCCTTTTGAATAGGGCCTTCCAGCGTGAGGCGACTCGAAATTGTGCCAATACCTCCTTGTCCAGTTATTTGTTGCGAATTGCCGTCGTTCATGCGCACATCCACAACTGACGAAAGCCTGCCGCCATATTCTGCCGGGATATCACCTTTATAAAGTTCAACGCCTTTCACGGCATCATTGTTGAAAACGGAGAAAAATCCTAATAGGTGCGAAGGATTGTAAACCAGCGCTTCGTCAAGCAGGATAAGGTTTTGGTCGGGACTGCCGCCACGCACGCTAAACCCCGAGCCACCCTCGGAAGTTGCCTGAAC
>CAZOEV010000119.1:0-7310 GCA_964578915.1 uncultured Lentimicrobiaceae bacterium | reverse complement strand
AATAATGCTTGAACAACAATACAACTACAAATCACTATTGCTTAAAATTGATCGGCAGGGTACATTTGTTGATTCGATTCAATATACACTTCCTGGCAAATGGACTTCATTATCACAGATTATTCCTAAAAACAATGAGGAATATGTGGTTTTATCAACTTTCCGTGACCTAAGCCCACCCTTTTTAAATGGAGGATTTCTGTTACATAATATGAATAGCAATCTGGAATTATTTAACCAGAATGTGTTTTGGGCTGATACTAATTATACTAGTTCTGGCAGTTGGGGATATAAAGTATCAAATGGTAATTTGTTTTTGAACTTTTCCGTAAGATTTGGAGTTGCTCTGTATCACTCCTACTTAATCGAGACAGATTCTAATTTTAATGTAATTAAATACCGGTTTTTAAATGAGTCTCCTTCAACCTATTCGCATCTCAAAACGCTTGATAATGGATATTATTGGGGTTTAAACCTTATAATGAATAGCTATGAAATATTTGATAATGAATTTAATAAATTACAGGCTCAATCCGTTCCCGAGTTAATGACAGCTAATTTTGGAGTAAAATGGGACAGCGATACTTCATTCTATTTGTTGGGAGATAAAATCGTAGATAATCAACATAACCTGGGGTTTATCAGGCAATACCATTACATTGATACCACAGGGTATCTTTACAATTCTTGGGGTGAAACTGACACTTTGGATTTTCCGGCATTCACCAATGGCATAGATTTTCGCAATAAGGATTCCATCTTTATTGGAGGCACACACAATATGCCTTATGCCCTCGACCCTGGCCAGCAGCCTGTCCCTACTTGGTTTGTTATTTTACAAACCGATAGCCTGCTCAATGTGCGCTGGGAAAGGTTTTATGGTGGCAATGCAAACCACCTGATGACAAACCTAATAGCCACCCGCGATGGCGGCTGTCTGATAGCCGGCACACGCTACGACTACCTGAATGACCCTGTGCCACAAACCGATATCATCGTCCTCAAACTCAATAGTGAAGGCCTGCTGGTAGGCCAAAACGAGCTGAAAGAAAGCTTGATGCACGAAGCCATTGTTTATCCCAACCCGGGCAGTGAAGCTATACAAATACGGCTTGCTGTGCAACACCCCAAAGCTTTGCTGGAGCTATTTGATAGCCAAGGGAAGTTGGTGCTAAGCCAGCAATTACACGAAAAGGAAAGCCGCATCAACACAGCACATCTGCCTACTGGCACCTATATTTATCGGCTCAGCGCGGAGACGGGACTTAACGAAAGCGGTAAGCGGATCAAACAATAACAAAAAAAACAGGAAACAGCATGGCCGTTTCCTGTTTTCCTTTAAGACTTTTGCAGTTATTATTTCCGCATATCAATTAAAATATCGAGCATTTTAATAGCGGCTTCTGTTATCACGGTTCCCGGCCCAAAGATGGCTACAGCACCGGCATCATACAGGTACTGATAATCCTGATGCGGAATCACACCGCCCACGATCACCATAATATCTTCGCGACCCAATTTTGCCAGCTCTTCAATCACCTGTGGCACAAGCGTTTTATGTCCTGCTGCCAGACTCGATACGCCCAATATATGTACGTCATTTTCGGCGGCTTGTCGGGCAGCTTCTGCCGGCGTTTGGAATAAAGGCCCAATATCCACATCAAAACCAATATCGGCATAGCCTGTAGCTACTACTTTGGCACCGCGATCGTGTCCATCCTGGCCCATTTTAGCAATCATAATACGCGGACGGCGTCCTTCGATGCTGGCAAATTCGTCGGCCATAGCAGTAGCTTTGGCATATTTCTCGTCTCCGCGTGTTTCAGCGGAATAAACACCTGAAATAGAACGAATAACGGCTTTATAACGGCCATACACTTTTTCACAAGCCATAGATATTTCTCCCAGCGAAGCTCTTTTTGCGGCGGCATCTACTGCCAGTTCCAGCAAATTGCCTTCGCCTGTTTCACATGATTTAGTAATGGCGGCAAGTGCTTGCTCCACCTCAGCTTCATTGCGCTGGCTGCGCAGCAATTCAAGCCGCTTGATTTGTGACAGCCTCACAGCTGTATTGTCAATATCAAGGGTTTCTATTGGGTCTTCCTTCTCCAAACGGTATTTGTTGATGCCAACAATCGTATCCTTACGCGAGTCTATACGTGCCTGTTTGCGGGCAGCCGCTTCTTCAATACGCATCTTGGGTAAGCCCGTTTCAATGGCTTTCGACATGCCACCCATCGCTTCCACTTCTTCAATAAGCGTCCAGGCTTTGTCGGCAATTTCCTGCGTAAGTTTTTCAATATAATAGGAGCCTGCCCAGGGATCAACAACTTTACAAATCTGGGTTTCTTCCTGCAAATATATCTGTGTGTTGCGGGCAATACGTGCCGAGAAATCTGTTGGCAGCGCGATGGCTTCGTCCAAGGCGTTGGTGTGCAGCGATTGGGTGTGACCCAGCACAGCGCCCATAGCTTCGATGCAAGTACGCGCCACATTGTTAAACGGATCCTGCTCCGTCAGGCTCCAGCCCGAAGTTTGGGTGTGGGTGCGCAAAGCCATCGACTTGGTGTTTTTGGGATTGAATTGCTTCACAATCTTTGCCCATAGCATACGTCCGGCACGCATCTTGGCAATTTCCATAAAGTGGTTCATACCTAATGCCCAGAAAAACGACAGCCGTGGCGCAAAAGCATCAATATCTAAGCCTGCTTTTAAGCCGGTGCGGATATAATCCAAGCCATCGGCAAGGGTGTATGCCAGCTCCAAATCAGCGGTTGCTCCGGCTTCCTGCATGTGGTAGCCCGAAATGGAAATAGAGTTAAACTTGGGCATTTTTTGGGAAGTAAACTCAAAGATATCAGCAATGATGCGCATCGACGGCTCGGGCGGATAAATATAGGTGTTGCGCACCATAAATTCTTTCAGGATATCGTTCTGAATTGTTCCGGCAAGCTCTTCCAGATTTGCTCCCTGCTCCAACGCCGTAACGATATAAAATGCCATAATTGGCAAAACTGCGCCGTTCATCGTCATGGAAACGGACATCTTATTGAGCGGAATCTCGTCGAACAAAATTTTCATGTCCAACACAGAATCTATCGCTACACCGGCTTTGCCCACATCGCCTGTTACGCGCTCATGGTCAGAGTCGTAGCCACGGTGCGTCGCCAAGTCAAAAGCCACAGAAAGGCCTTTTTGTCCGGCAGCCAAATTGCGGCGATAGAATGCGTTTGATTCCTCAGCGGTAGAAAAACCGGCATACTGACGCACCGTCCAAGGGCGCATCACATACATGCTGGCATACGGGCCGCGCAAAAAAGGCGCCAGTCCGGCAGCATACTGCAGGTGTTCCATATTTTCGAGTTCGGCCAGCGTATAAACTGGCTTCACCATGATATGTTCGGGCGTTTCCCAATCTGCTTTTATGCCTTGCTTGGCCTCCCATTCCGAAGGGTTAAGCTGCGCCGCAGGATTGGTATTGATATTGATATTTTTGAAATTCGGTTTCATTGTGGCTCCTTTCTTTTAATGATTAACGATGCCAAGTGCTTTCTGGAAGCCTTGTAAAGTGGCCAGCAGATTGCTTTTCACATGAATAAAATGTTGAATACCAGCAGCTTTTAGCGATTCCATCTGTGCGGCAGGATAACCAGCCACTACCACATTTTGGCTTGGGCTCAGTGCTTCAAAAGCTTTTTGGGCATTGCCTTCATATTCTTCATCAGAACTGCATAGCACGATGATTTCTGCTTTAGATGCTTTGGCAGCTTCTATGCCTTTTTCAATAGTGTCGAAACCCAAATTATCAACGATTTCGTAGCCGGCACAGGCAAAAAAGCTGCTGGCAAAACCTGCGCGGGCTTTACGCATGACCAAATTGCCATAAGTAAGCATCCACACGCGCGGACGTTTGTTATTGCGGCTGTAAACATCGGTTTCGTAACGCATTTTCTCGAAAGCTTGTGCGCCACGATAGTTTGTAATGGTATCAACAATGGCTGACTCACTGCGCCTGTCATCGGCTTCAAATACATCAGCTGGCAGGTTTTGCTTGATTTGCTCGCCTGCATTGGGATATTGATTTGTTCCCAGAATAATTTCGCGGCGGCTTGCAATCTGCATATCGCGTTTTTGCGCTGCTTCTTTAATTTGCTCCTGAATAAATCCTTGTTTCACGGCTTCGAGGTAGCCACCTTTTTCCTGAATTTCAAGGAAAAGATCCCAAGCAGCTTTAATCAGCGAATCGGTTAGCGACTCGACATAATAGGAGCCAGCGGCAGGATCGGCCACCTTGTCGAAGTATGATTCTTCTTTGATAACCAACTGCTGGTTGCGGGCAATGCGCTCTGCAAAAGCGATAGGCGTTTCAAAAGGCACATCAAAAGGTAGCACGGTAAGCGAATCGGTGCCGCCCAAAATGGCCGACATACTGCTGGTTGTTGTGCGCAGCATATTCACATACGGATCATAAACGCTGAGGTTGTATGTGGCATTGGTGAGGTGCATATTCATCTTGCCATTGTTGGCATCGTTGAGGCCGTAAGCATTGGTAATATTGGCCCACAGCAGGCGATAAGCGCGCAGCTTTGCAATTTCCATAAAGTAGTTGGAACCCACAGCGAGGTTAAACTTCAGCCTTGGACTGATTTCTCCAATAAACAGACCGAGCTCGGTGAGGCGTGTCAGGTATTCTGCACCCATTGCCAGTGAAAAGGCCATTTCCTGAACTATAGTAGCACCGGCATTGGTAAAGATGTGTCCGTTAACGCCAATCACACGAAGCTTTGGCAGGTTTTTAGCTGCCTTGATAAGTTCGGCTGCCGTTTCAAAGTCTGTTTTTTCGTTTTTGTGCCAGATTCCGCGGCGAAGCAGGCGGGCCAGTGGATCGTAATTAATTGAACCACAAACCTTATCCAGCGGGCGATTGTATTTTATTACCAAGCTTTCGAGCATTTGCACCAGCTCAACATGCATTGGTGTGCTAAAAAAGTTAAGCTCGGCGATATCTGCGCGGATATTTTTCAGCAGCAGTTCTATTTCTTCAATGGTATATGTTTTGTGGCATCCCAGCTCAAAGCCCAGTGAATCAACACCTTTCATCAATATATCAAGGGCTTTTTCGTTGGCAGATTTTACGTTATTCACTTTCAAGTCCTGACGTACCAGCCAGTTATTTCCCTTTTGTTTGTTGCCCCGCACAAAGGGAAACACATCGGGCAACGAACGCAGCCAAGCAATCGGTTCCAGGTCTTCGGCACGGTAGTATGGTTTTACATCAATGCCTTCGTTGGTTTTCCAGATCAATTTTTTAGTATAGTCGGCTCCTTTGAGGTCTTTCATCAATTGGGCTTCCCATGCTTCTGTCGAAACCGGCTGAAAATCAGCGAACAGCTTTTTTTCCTGCTTCTCCATATTATTTAGGTTTTAATTTTTTGCGTTTTAAATAATTGACCCATCATGCCTTGTATTGGCTTTATGGCGGGTTTACAGCTATTTAATTCGATATTACGGGCAAAATTACGACAAAAAACGAGAAGGGACAGGCTATAAAATAAAATCCTGTGAAAATATTAACAGCTAATTCGCTTTTCAAAGCAAAACTTCCGAACATGCTTTTCGTTAAATTGTTCTACTTTTGCCATAAGGCCGTTTGAAAATTAAAGGTACAGCAATTTGAGATGTCAAATTTAGAACAGATTAAGAAACCGATCAGCAAAGAACTTACTCATTTTGAGCAGTTTTTTAAGGAAAGTATGCGGTCGCGCATCGGGCTACTCGATAAGATTACGCGCTATATCGTGAAAACCAAAGGCAAGCAAATGCGGCCGATGTTTGTGCTACTTTCGGCTATGCTAAACGGCGGCATCAACGATTCTACTTACCGCGCCGCCACACTGATTGAACTGCTGCACACTGCAACATTGGTGCACGACGATGTGGTGGACGACTCCAACGAGAGACGTGGATTTTTCTCGATCAATGCGCTTTGGAAAAACAAAATCTCAGTACTTGTTGGCGATTTCTTGCTTTCGCGTGGCATGTTGCTGGCGCTGGACAATGGCGATTTCGAGTTGTTGCGTATTGTTTCAAATGCCGTGAAAGCCATGAGTGAGGGCGAGCTTTTACAGATTGAAAAAGCGCGCCGCATGGATATTAAGGAGCCGGTCTATTTTGAGATTATCACCAAAAAAACGGCTTCGCTCATCGCTTCTTGTTGCGCTGTGGGAGCGGCTTCGGCAGGTGCCGACGAACAAACTATTGAGCGGATGCGGCAATTTGGTATTAATGTAGGTATTGCTTTTCAAATTAAAGACGATATTTTCGATTATCAGCTGAATAGCAAAACCGGAAAACCGGGTGGTATCGACATCAAAGAACGTAAAATGACGCTGCCGCTGATTTACCTGCTCAATCAATCGGGAAGGCTAGAGAAAAGGCGCATTATCCACCTGGTGAAACGCCATGGCAGCAATCCCGAAAAAGTGGCCGGACTGATAAAAAAAGTAGAACAAGCTGGTGGAATAGCTTATGCCGAAGAGCAGATGCAAAAATACATCAATCTTGCACTGGAACAGCTGGAAGACCTGCCAACAAGTGACGCCCTTGAAGCTTTGAAACAGTTGGTGGATTATACTATTTCCCGGAAGAAATAAGAGATAAATTTAGTTTTTCATTACGCTGTAAGCGTATCCTGTGCATAACCCTCGGATTTATCCGAGGGATGGAAGATGCAAAGGTAGCTCGAAACTCTGTAGGAGTTCCCCAAATTATTACCTATCAAAGTGTTTCTTTATTTGCTTTTGACGGGAAACCCTTGACAGGGTTTATGTGTATTTGGTTACCAGTAATCACCCGGATAAATCCGGGCGTTATTTACAGCAAAGCCTTACAGGCTTTTTTATTGGCGTTTTTATTAAACCCCAAAGGTATTCAAAACCCTTGGGGTCTAAAATATGGAATTAAAACTCCAAATTAAAAGGTGTGCGGGGGAAAGGAATTACGTCGCGGATATTTCCCATGCCCGAAACAAACAACATCAGCCGCTCGAAGCCCAAACCATAACCGGCATGTGGTACTGTTCCATATTTACGTGTTTCTAAAAACCACCACATCGACTCCATTGGGATATGCATTTCCTGCATACGCGTGAGTAGCTTGTCGTAGTTTTCTTCGCGCTGCGATCCGCCAATAATTTCGCCAATACCCGGAAACAGCACGTCCATGGCACGAACTGTTGTGCCATCGTCGTTTTGTTTCATGTAAAAAGCCTTGATTTCAAATCAAAACACCACCACTTTGAAGGAAGTATT
>CAZOEV010000118.1:0-7333 GCA_964578915.1 uncultured Lentimicrobiaceae bacterium | reverse complement strand
TTTGATTGTTGTTTTGACCCGCAAAAGGCTTTGCAATATACAACCATATTCCCCATCAATTTGCGCTATTGGGCTGCTATATTTATTAACTTAGACTTGTTAATAAGTCAGCAATCGAAAGCCCAACAAGCCTTTTTGATCGTTATTAACCGATTGTTAATTACTTTATTTTAGAATGTAAAGAATTTGGCACATCAATTTTTTATACCATCATTTTACCCATAACATTCTGATTGCTATAAAAATAAGCACAAACGCAAAGATTTTGCGCAATAAGTCAACAGGGATGGTCACCGCAAAGCGGGATCCAAAATATCCGCCAACAAAAAAGGCAGCAGCAATAATAAGTGCGTAATTGAGATTTAAGGCTCCGGCTTTATAATAGTTGTATGCCGCAAGCAATCCGATAGGCGGCAGCATGATGGCCAAACTTGTTCCTTGAGCAGTATATTGATCCATGTGCAACAGAAAAACCAATGCCGGAATAATAATAAGTGCACCTCCAATGCCTATTAAACCACTAAAAATTCCGGCTACGAGGCCGATTAATATCAGCAGTATCAAAGTTGTGATCGTCATTGTTTTCATGTTTAAAAATCCAAACTAAATGAAAGGTAAAAGACCGGCTTATCAATTTTAGCATCTTCAACGCCCCAAGCCACATCCGCTCTGATAAAATAGCCTAAAATTGTTGTGCGCGCACCCAATCCCATGCCACCTACCCAAGGATCTTTCTGTATTTCTACAGAAATATTGAGCGGGCCGCTTTCAATATAAGAAGTATATAAAGAATTGGCCGGATCGTAAGGATTCCAACCTGTCCAAGCCGTTCCCAAGTCACCAAAAGCGATCAACTGAAAATGCCGGATAAAGTCGGAGCTGATCGGATTTTGAAACAGGTAGCTAAACACTGGAAACCGAAGCTCGGTATTTACAACGACAAAGCTGTTGCCATTGCGTATATTTTGGTTGAAGCCACGCATATTAGTAGCTAGCGTTTGGTAGGCGTAGTTTTGCTTAAAGTCGATAGGTGTTTCCCGATTAAAGCTAGGAAACAGCCAGTTATCAACGCCACCCATATAATAAATGAGTTTATCAGTGCCAAATGAGGTGCTTCCGGCAACCCTGTTGGCCCAAATAAAATTGCGGTGAATGCGCTGGTAATGACGCCAATCAAAGCCTAAAACCACAAAATTTCGGCTGGCGGCATCCACGAGCTGAAAATACTCTCCAAAAACTTTTGCCCGCATGCCGGTATGCAAATTCATACCAATCTGTCGGCTGTTGTCGTAAACCAGTGAAGCACGTAATCCACCCCAGTTTTCGTAATTGTTGGATTTTTTTAGGTTGAGCTGATCGGTGGACAAAAACACCTTCATATCGTTGCGGTAAATCGCCGTTCCACGCAGGCTCAACACCTCATTAAATGGCCAACTAAGCATATAAAAAGCTTCATGCGTATAGGTACGGCTAATAAAAGTGTTTTGAAAATCTTCCACACTTTGCCGGTGTATAATAATGTGCTTGTCGAGTCGCTTCTTTAAGTTGCTAAAACTGGCTGCATATTCATTATTTCGTAGACTGGTATTGAGTCTTACGCCGCCGCTGATACGATAATCTTCGAGTAAATCAGTGAGATTGACGCCCAAATAAACATTAAACCCGGGATTGAGATAAATAGGCGATCCTCCACCGGCAAAGGGCTGGTAGCTGTAATTGGTATAAGTGAAATCGACCTGAGTAACCAATTCGTCATAGAAATATTCTACGTAATAGTTTCGTCTTCTTGGCGCGGGTTTCAGGCTATCTTCATATAAATCATTCAAGCTGTAATCGAGTCGTAGATTGGTGCGCTGATCGCCTAAAATACCAAAAGCACCCTGCCTTTGTGGCAAGGGGACGCGCCGCAAACTATCTGTCCGCTGCACTTCGCGGTATAGCATTCGGAAACGTTTGCTCGTTTTGGCTGTGCTATCGGTTTGCTGCGTTTGCTCACTTTTTTGCCGAGCTTCTATACGTTGGCGGGCAAACCTTGTCATAGAAGTTTCCTCAAAACTTCCTGGAAGCAATTCATTTTCTTGAATATTAAAAAGCTTTTGCATATTCTCCGTTCGCATCAGTGCAATCAATTTCTGATCAACGGGATTCCAGCTATAATCGTAAATATTAGCCGTAAAATCAGTAAGCAGATTCGTTTGCGAAAAATATCTGTAATGAATTGTGGTATCAATAAAGCTGATCGCGCTATCAAAACGGGCTTCATAGAGGTTATAAATCCCGTTTTTGTCACTCAAATACCGTATCACCCCATTGCCGCCGTCGGTTGGCTTTATTTCATTGACTTCCTTATCTTCCGTAATGCGCTGCAAAACAGCCGTTCTTCCTGCATAATCATAACTAAACAACTGCAACTGCGATTTTTGTCCCGGTTTTGATTTTTCGTCAGTTTTCAAGGTGTCAGAAATCCTGTTTGAACTGAAAATAATTCGCCTGTCGCCATCGGCAAAAATCGGATTTAGGTCGGTGTCGTAATCGTTGGTTATGCGCTCAAAAGTGTTGGATGGAATATTAAAAACATATATATCTGGTTTGCCTTGGCGCACGGCAGCTATCGCCAGTTTGCGGCCATCAGCAGAATAAGTAACCGAGGTGATTTTTTGATAATCAATCATATTTCTCGAATCTAGGCTGCGATCATTTACGTGGTAAAAATGCAACCAGATTTTCCCTTTGGCTTCGGTAACAAAAGCCAGCAACTCGCTGCCCGGATGCCATGCCACCAATGGATAGCTATTATCGGGTTTGTCATCTGAGCGGTAACCTGTTTGAAAAAGTTTACGTTTTTTATCTGTTTTCAAATCTCTAAGCCAAAACCTGATTTTGCCTTCGTCGCGCGTTACATAAGCCAAATAACGGCTGTCGGGACTTAATTCCGGACGTTCGAAACTGCGGTAAGTTCGGTATTTTAGGGGCAATTCGCTTTCCGGCATCCGTTGTTCCATATTGCTGTATAACGCACTGTAATGGGCGTACCAGTTTTTTACCAGTGTCTTAAATTTTAATCCAGTAACGTACAAAAATCCTTGTTGCACATTGCGGTTCATCTGCGTAATATGCATGATATCGGGCAGAGCCGAGGGGCCGTATTGTTCAATAATATAGCGCCAAAGTGAATTTCCGGCCACACGGGCATCTTCGCCAGTAAGCCTATTAAGCTTTTTAAATCTTCCGGAAACAATGCCTTCGCGAAGGCGATCGTCCAACACCGTATTCCAATCCTCAGAAACATAGGATAAAACGCCCATCTTGTACCAATCGGGCAGGGTGAAAATAGCTGTGTTTCTGATTTGCGAACCAATGCTTCCTCCAAACATCAATTGATTTACAAGCATTTCGGTGAGGCCAGCCCTGATTTGCTGCTCAAAATTCAGGTAATTTCCATCGAAATAAAGGATGACTTTTGTGCCCAAAATCTGCGTAATACCACCCGTATTGTATTGCTGCTCAGAAGCCAAGCCTATATTGCTCTGCTTCATATCGCTGAGGCTGTTAAACACAATAAACTGGATTTTTTCAGTAAGGCTGCTTTGTAGTTTACGCTCCAAAACCGGAATTTGATCATAAGCATAAGTTGAAGCATAAAGTGCTAACTCATTGCCGTTGAGATAAAAATAGGTGTCAAAATCATCGTAGCGGTAGTAAGTCCATATAGTATTGTCCCATTGCACCCTGTTTTTACCAAAAGTCATATTTGAACCATTGTAAAACTGGGCCTTGAGCGGCAATGAAAGCGCAACAAAGCAGATTATTAGCAAGTAAAAAATCCTTTTTTTTACTGCCATATAGCTAAACGCATTTGAAATTTTGTTTTTCGATTTTACCATACGCTCCCTGCTTCGGAGGTGCTAAAGTACTACTTTTTTGAGGTAAGTATCTTTAGGCCGTCGTGAGTGCTCAAAAAACTACTTCTGTCATTAAAAAAAATGTAAATGCAAGTTTAAACTACCATTGTAGATGAACTATTTTTATGCCAATACAGTCATTTCCTCACTATTAAGGTTCGCATTTTCAATTTTTTTCAACTCTAAAATTTGATGTATTTTTGCCCTCAATAAACAGAAGATGAAGCCTCAATTATGATTCAGATAAAAAAATTTGTTTTCAATCCTTTTCAGGTCAACACCTATATATTATACGACGAAACCAAAGCATGTGTTATTATTGATGCCGCTTGCTCCGATGAAGAAGAAGAAGCACGGCTTAGTAATTTTATTGACGAGTTGGGCCTGAAACCCACGCTATTGTTGTGTACTCATGCGCACATTGATCATGTTTTAGGAAATGCTTTTGTGGCAAAACGTTATAATTTGCCACTCTCAGCGCACGAAGACGGCATGATGTACCTGACGGACGCGCCTGCTTATGCCGCCTCTTTCGGAATGCACCTAAGCGAAGTGGTGGAACCGTCGCAGCTAATTAATGATGGCGATACACTACGGTTTGGCAACAACAGCCTAAAAGTGCTTTTTGCACCAGGCCACGCCAACGGAAGCCTTTGTTTTTATAGCAAAACGGACAATTTTGTTGTTTCTGGCGATGTGCTTTTCTACCAAAGTATTGGTCGCACTGACCTTCCAGGAGGAGATTATGATGTGTTGAAAAATAGTATTTGGGGTAAACTTTTTGTGTTGCCTGATGATACCATTGTTTATCCTGGACACGGACCAGAAACCACCATCGGAAGCGAAAAAATCAGCAATCCTTTTGTTGCAATTGGTTAAGCGAATCAGCAATTAGCGCTGCATCCAGCTTGTTCATGCACTTAAAATGTTTTTTAGGACATCGGTCGTATCCAATCTTGCTACAAGGCCTACAACTCAGGTTTTTGTTTTCTATAATGACCGACAGCTCCCGATTTTGCGGCATATAAGGATACATTCCAAACTCAGGAACCGTATTTCCCCAAACAGAAACAATGGGTTTTTGTAAGGCCGCTGCGATGTGCATTAAGCCGGTATCATTAGATAGCACAACTTTAGCGATTTTGAGCAAGGAAGCCGATTGATCCAAGCTAAATTTTCCGCAGGCATTCCAGGCCTTTTCACCTGCTCCTTTAACTATTTCGTCGCCGCGTAAAGCATCTTCGGGGCCGCCCAAAAGCACCACCGGCAAGCTGCTAAACGCTATAACTTCTATCACTTTTTCGGCAGGCAACACCTTCGTAAGATGCTTACCACCAATTACAAAAGCATAATATCCTTTACGAAAATGTATAGGCAATTCTTCGGCAGAAACTTCCTGATCTGGCGAAATATAGTAATCTAATCCTTGCTTATCGTTCACAACACCTAAAGCTTTCACGGCTTCAAAATAACGGTCAACGATATGCACATCAGGCAGACGATTTACTTTAAAATTGACCAATAAATATTTCTGTAAATTTAACTTTGGAAAACTGCCCGACGGCTTAGATAAAGCACGAATTAGCCGAAAGCTGCGCAAATTTTTATGCAGGTCAACGATAAAATCATACTGCTCGGCTTTTAGCAAAGGGATAAGCTCATCAATCTCCTTTTGCATCGCAAAAACTTTGTCCACATGCGGATTATTCTCAAGCATATTTAGGTAAGCAGCGCGCGTGGCCACATGCACAATAGCGCTTTCGAGCTGAGTTTTTAAGCAACGCAGCACAGGTGTGGTCAACACAATGTCGCCAATTGAGCTAAAACGGATTACAAGTATTTTTTTCAAAGCCAGATGAATAGTTGGCAAAAATAGTTTTTCGGGCTGGCAATGCCAAATTTTTCCCATTGCCACCAGTTGTTTCCAATACCTAATCTGTGCTGAAAACCATCAATTTCAAAAATCATACAGCTTAAAAAACACAAATTTAAGACCCTCTATCCTATTTACATGGCTATCTTGGCTATTTTTGCAGACACAACACTAAACTTGATTATTCAGGAAGCTTTATTCAATGAAAAGATATCAACAAATAATTTTGGCCATTGTAAGTGGACTTTTGCTAAGTGCAGCTTGGCCGGTGCGTGGTTTTACACCCTTGATTTTTATTGCTTTTGTTCCCTTATTTTTTATTCAGGATGAACTCGGAAAGCTTCAAAACAAAGGCAAAGGCGGACAACTTTTCTTGTTGTCATTGCTTAGTTTCGCCTTATGGAATACGCTAACAACCTACTGGATTTATAATTCCACGCCCGTTGGCGGAATTGCTGCCATTGTGCTAAACAGCATCTTTATGGCGACAGTTTTCTGGCTATTTCATTTCACGAAGGTGCATTTATATCAAAATCAAAAAGGCAATTTAATCCTACTTTTCTATTGGTTGAGTTTTGAATTTTTACATCTCAACTGGGATTTAAACTGGCCTTGGCTCAATTTAGGCAATGTTTTTTCGCCACATCATCATTGGATTCAATGGTATGAATTTACAGGCGCAGCGGGCGGTACAATCTGGGTTATTTTAATGAATATCTTAGCTTATAAAACTATAAAAGCTGCTTTAAACTTCAAACAAAAGAGACGCACTTTTAGCCTCAATTTAGTATTATTGGCATCACTTTGGTTGGCTCCTGTGCTGCTTGGCGAGCAACTTTACCGCAATTATGAAGAAAATGGCGTTCAAGCCGACATTATTGTAGTGCAGCCTAATTTTAATCCTTTCACTGAGCAATACGAACTGCCGGCTTCTGACATTATTGATCGCAATCTGCAACTGGCAGCCGGTGCTATGGCTAAAGAAGCCGATTTTATTATTGGTCCCGAATCGGCCATTCAGGAAGAAATGTGGCTCCCAAATAGTCACAATTCTGCCAGTATAAAAAGCTTACAAAATTTTATTGCTGGGCATCCCAATACTGGTTTTATTATTGGTGCAAGCACTTTTAGCCCGGTGGCCGTTAGCGAAGAGAAAGATTTTGCCGCGCGGAAATTCAGCAATAGCGACGGCTACTATTTTGCACACAATACGGCCTTTTTTATCGAAGACAAGCAACCCTTGCAATATTACCACAAATCGCGGCTCACGCCAGGCGTAGAAATGATGCCCGATTGGTTTTTTATGCGTCCGCTTCGCAATGTCGCCATTGATTTGGGCGGCACGCTGGGCACGTTGAAAATTGACGACGAAAGACGTGTTTTTAATAGCCAGGATACCAATTTCCGGATTGGACCACTCATCTGCTACGAATCTATATTTGGTGAATTTGTGACAGGATTTGTCCGCAATGGCGCTACCCTGCTTGTAATTATCACCAACGATGGCTGGTGGGGCAATACGGCCGGCCACCGTCAGCATTTCGACTTTGCCATGTTG
>CAZOEV010000117.1:0-7333 GCA_964578915.1 uncultured Lentimicrobiaceae bacterium | reverse complement strand
ATATTTGCTAGATGGAAAAATCAGATAGTCCACATTTTTTTATTTCGGATTTCACGGGAAAATTAGGAGATCGACGTTTGGAAAAAAGAGGCAGCCAACTTAGTTCTAAATTATGTTTGCGCCAAAGTTCAACCATAAGTGGAATTTCAGACAGCAAAGCTGAACAAAAAGCCTATTACAGATTCTTGAACAATGACAAGATAAAAGAAGATCTCTTTATCCAAGAAGCTGCCGAACGTATGAGCCGCTTGTCCAAAGGTCGGCATTTGCTGTGTGTTCAGGATACCTGCGAGATTAACCTATCAAAGAATAAGAGTCGGCTCAAAGAAAACAGTGGGCTGGGCTTTTCCGATAAATCAGATACAGGGCATTGCTTCAAATTGCACCCTGGATTTGTTTTGGATGCCAATTTACTGAACCCTTTGGGTTTTTCACATATTAAAGTTTTCCACCGCCCAGAGGAAAGGCTGGACAGAAACCAAAGGCAATACAAAAAACAACCCATATCGGAAAAAGAATCTTATAAATGGATCGAAACCGCACTGGAAAGTAAAAAGACTTTAAGTCAGGCCGAAAGCGTAACTTTCATCGAAGATCGGGAGGGCGATATCTATGAGCAGTTTGTTCTGGTGCCAGACGAAAAAAATCATTTGCTAATCCGTTCCAGAACAACAAGAAACTTGGACAATGGAAATAAGCTATACAACGAAGTTGATGCCCAGCCAGTAGCCGGAACTTACACCATTAGTCTGCCAACCGACAAGCGCAAAAACCAATATAAAAGGACAGCGGAAATATCGATACGTTTTGCCAAATGCAGAATAAACTGCCCAGCCAATTTAAAGGCCAAAGATTATCCATCTGGGGTATGGGTAAATTGCATATCGGTAAAAGAAGAGAATGCCCCTGTCAATGCCAAGGCCGTAAGCTGGAAGCTATTGACCACTCATAAAATTACAAGTTATGAAGATGCCTGTTTAATGGTGGAATGGTACTGTGCACGCTGGTATATCGAGCAGCTGTTCAGAATACTGAAAAAACAGGGTTTCGGGATAGAGGAAAGCGAAATAGAAAGTGGCTGGGCAATCAGAAAGTTAGCCATTATGCAAATGACATCGGTGGTGAGGGTCTTGCAAATGAACATCGCCTACGCAGAACCAGAAGGAGGACAACCGATAGAAGAGGTTTTTGATGATGATGAAATCAAAGCACTTGAAGGGATGAACGCAAAGTTGCAGGGAAAGACCCAAAAGCTCCAAAACCACAACGATCCCAAAAAGACAAGATGGGCAGCCTGGGTTATTGGCCGCATTGGGGGCTGGAAAGGCTATGACTCACAAGGCCCGCCTGGGGTGATCATCCTGAAAAGAGGATTGGATAGACTTGGATACATTATGGAAGGCATTAAGCTTGCCAGAGATATGGGTACAGGGTAGCTTTAGCATGAAGGGTTTCCCGGCTAATTGATTTGATCATATAGCTCATAAGCATATCCGATGTTTCATCATCTTCAACAATTAGTATTTTGAGCTTTGCATTTTGTGTTTCCAACTCTTTAGGGTCAACACCACTTGTCTTTTCGGTTGATTCTTTAAAGTCAAGCGCGTAAGGAATAGTGAAACAGAAAATTGAGCCCTTCCTTTTTTCGCTTTCTACCCACAATTTTCCTCCAAGCATTTCAACATAGGCTTTGGAAATAGACAAGCCTAATCCAGCGCCTTGAAAGGCTTTCTTATCAGAAATATCCTCTTGTATAAAACGTTCAAAAATTGCCTCTTGTCTGTGCTTATCTATTCCCATACCCGTGTCTTTGACATAGAATTCGAGGAACAAGGCTTTTTTGGTATATCCAAATTCTATGGATCCGCTTTCGGTATATTTAATCGCGTTTTTTACAAGATTTGTTAAAACAGCAAACAGTTTTTCTTTGTCTGTATTTACAAAGCTTTCGTCATAAGGCAAGGTGTTTTTATAAGAAAACTGAATTGCTTTAGCTTCCGCCTCGGGCTTAAAGAAGGTATATACATATTCGACTTGGTCGTTAATATTCGATTCCTGTATATTAACTTCCATCAAACCTGATTCTATTTTTGAAATACTAACAATATCGTTGATGATGTTAAGCATGCGCAAACCGCTTTTTTCAATAACCTTTATATACTCTTGTTGTTCTTCTCCAGAAAGGTTTGGTTCATTCAACAGCTCGGCAAATCCAAGTATGCCATTCATTGGCGTTCTTATTTCGTGGCTCATATTGGCCAAGAAGGCAGACTTTAGCCTATCGCTTTCTTCGGCTTTTTCCTTGGCTTTTATTAGTTCTACTTCGGCCAATTTACGTTCTGTGATATTTCTACCAATTCCCAGAACACCAACTGTTTTACCGTTAATATAAACAGGAGCTTTAACGGTCTCTATAATTTCTTTATGTCCATCATTGGCAAAAACTAAGTGTTCTATATTCATGGTCGGTTTGCCCGCCTTCATTGCTTTTTCGTCATACGCTCGAAAAAAGTCTGCCATTTCCTTATCAACAAAATCATAATCTGTTTTACCTATAATTTCACTTTCTTTTGCGCCAAAAAAATCTTCGAAACGCTTATTACACTTTAAATATATTCCATCAACATCTTTAAACCAAATTAGATCAGGAATAGTATGAATTATCGTATTTATCTGTACTTCGCTTTTCTCAGCATTTTCTTTGGCTGCAATTAGTTCACTATTTGTTTTTTTAATTTGCTGCTCTGTGATTTTTCTGCTGACAATTTCTCCAATTAGTTTAGAAGATATCTTCAGCCGATTTTTCGCAAGTTCAATAATATAGGGAGGTTTTGTTTCGTATTCCTTTGCCCTTTTTATGAGCTCATCTACCGGAACATTATACTTTTGCGCCAGCTCCAATAATTGTTGTTTGTCTTGAGGTGGGTCACTATACCCAAAATTTATGGCGCCAATTGTTTTTCCCCCGGCTTTAATTGGCTCGGCATACAGTCGAAGCCCTCCACTACATTCGATATCAACCTCACTGCCTGAATTAATAGCCGCTAAAGAGGCATCTTTCCAACAGGACTCGTGACACAACCATTTTCCTGAATTTAAGGCTTCCACATTGTTATCAGTTTTACAAAGATTGTAGGAAGCTTGATCCATATAGCGACACCATCCTGACGAAAATATGCCTAAAGCATAATCCCCATTTTTTTCATATACCGCAGAAGAAGTGTCAAGCAAACCCAAATAATCGCCAGCTATGTCTTTTAATACATCTGCTCCAACAGCATCAAGAATTAAACGATTGGTACTCAAACGTGTTAAGTCTCCGTATTCCGGAACATGTTCAGTATTATCACTTTCTGGGCTTGCTAACTTCTTTTTTGTCAGCATCCATTCAATTTTCCGCAGCGCTTCTTCTGTCTTTCTTATTTCTGAAACATCAACAACTGTTAACATGCATTTTTGCTCTGTTTCTGCAAAAACACCACTAATATGAACATAAATTGTTGCGTTTTCATTTATCGAAAAGCATACTTCGCAGCTTTGTTTGGTTTTGGTTTCAAGTACTTTGTTAAAAAAATCAGCGAAAACGACACGTTTATCCGGCGTAATAAACAAGTTGAAATGACTATTTATCAATTTTGAACGTTCTTTGCCCAGCATTTTAGCTCCATTGAAATTTAATTTGCAAATACGAAATTCGCTGTCAAGCGTAAAATATCCAGAAGGGGCAAAGTCGTAAAGATTGGTATATTTTTCACAAACGGTTTCTGCTTTTTCCTTTGCCAATTGCAGCTCTTCGTTCTGCATTTCCAATTCTATTTGATGAACTTCCAGTTCATACAGAAGTTTTATGGTGTCGGCTTCGCTTCGGCTTGCTTCGGCTTCGGTTAACGAAACTGATTTGTCGGCTAGCTTTTCTTTCAAAAGCTGTTCAGCTTTTTGGCGAAGCAGCGTAGCGTCTTTGGATTTTTTGTTTTCGTTTTTCATAGCTCAGTAATATTTTCGCCAATTGCAATAATGCCTGTTAAAATACCTTTTTCGTCAAACAATTTATGTGCTGTCCATTCAATAGTTAATTGAACGCCAGTTGCCGATTTTATTATATTCTCAAATCTGCTGGGCAAACTGCCTGACAGAATTTTTTTCATCTCTGCTTCCACATTTCTTTTTTGCGATTCAGAGATAAACAAATCAAAATAATTTCCACCTAGTACTTCATTACGTTTGCGGCCAAAAACTTTTTCAGCCTCAGGATTAAACTCAATTATATTGTTTGCCGCTGACAAGCCAATTATTACGCCAGGAACTTTGTTAATGAATGATTTAAGGATGTTTTGTGTTTCTAATAGCGCATTTTCTATATTTTTCGCCATTGTAATATCAATAAATGTAATCACCAAACCCT
Source organism: uncultured Lentimicrobiaceae bacterium (assembly GCA_964578915.1). Classification (GTDB taxonomy): domain Bacteria; phylum Bacteroidota; class Bacteroidia; order Bacteroidales; family F082; genus UBA5536. Next base: position 2,931 of record CAZOEV010000117.1, on the reverse strand, counting down.
CAATTTTATCGTCTAAAGTGCGGTAAGGCATTATGCGAATTGTATAGTACAGACCATCGGTGCTTGAAATGGTTTTCTCCACAAACACCAGCGTGCGCAATACTTCTTTGGTATCGCTGAGTATTTCTGGATAATTCAGCTTGCTAGCCAAATCGGTAAAGTGCCGGCCAATATCGCTATGAATCAATTTGAAAATTTTTGTTGCATGAAATGTAAACTGAACTATTTTCAGTTCTTTGTCTAAAAACAAAGTGGCTATTTCACTGCTGTTTAGCAGATTATTCATGTCGTTGTTTACCCTTACCGAATCACTAATTTTACTCTGAAGCTCAACGTTTACGGTGTGCAACTCTTCGTTTACGCTCTGCATTTCCTCTTTCGATGTGGTAAGTTCTTCGTTGGCCGACTGCAACTCCTCGTTTGATGATTGCAATTCTTCGTTGGTCGATTTTAGTTCTTCCTGGGAGGTCTGCATTTCTTCGCGTGTGGTTTGCAATTCCTCATTTAATCGTTGTATTTCTAGCTCAAATTCTGATTGCATAACACTGTCGGCAGGCTTACCATTAGTAGTTCTTACCGATTTTTGCTTCACCGTGGGAACATCAGAAAATATCACCATTATTTTACCCTTTAATGCCAATGGATTTTCGATTTGCTGAATAGAAACATCCACGGCTATAGTTCCGCCGTTGGTTCCCACTTTTATATTTTTCAAGGTCAATTTTTCGTAATTCCTAATTGCTTTTCTAAAAGCAATAGGCAATTCGTTTCGCAGCCCTTCGCGAGCCATCGAAAAAATATTCATGTTTGCTTTTCCCGCTGCTGGCGTAATGTATTTGCCTGTATTCCCAGTTAAATAAAGAATATCGCCCTGATTAGTAACTAATATGCTGGCCGGTGAAAACTGTTGTAAAAGCAAATTATCAGTAAGGGCTTGAATATTATGAGGAGTATGGGGGCTAGTTTGACCTTCCTTGATATTTTTTTTAGTTTGCGCAAATGCACTGGGAAAACTAAAAAGCTCGTCTGTTTTTGGCAGTCCTGTACTTTGATAAATGCGCAGTTTTGAATCAACGATAGTAAAAAAATCCTTGCTGTCGCTATTAGTTTCGGCACTTCCCAAAATCAGAATTCCTTTTTGATTCAGACTATAATGGAAAAGCGACAATACCTTTTTCTGCAAATCGGTATCCATATAAATAAGCATATTGCGGCACGAAAGCATGTCAAGCTTTGTAAAGGGCGGATCTTTTATAACATTTTGTGGTGCAAACACCACCATTTCGCGTATTTCGGCATTTACCCTGTATTGGTCATCGTTTTTTACAAAAAAGCGGCTCAAGCGGTTTGCCGAAACATCGGAAACAATATTTGCTGGATAAATACCCTTTCGGGCTTGTTCTATTGCGCCACTATCAAGATCTGTAGCAAATATTTGCAAAGTTAAATTCTTATTGGGTTTTACTTTTTCAAGTGCCTCTTTAAAAATTATAGCCAAAGAATAGGCCTCTTCTCCAGTAGAGCAGCCAGGTACCCATGCCCTAAGTACTTGACCTTGCTGCATTGTTTTAAAAATATCGGGGAAAACTTTATTTTGTAGTTGTTTCCATACATCACTATCGCGGAAAAAATTGGTGACACCAATCAGTAATTCTTTGAAAAGAATCTCGATTTCGGCAGGATTTTCTTGCAAATAACTCACATACAAAGCTATTTTACTAATCAGATGCACACCCATGCGCCTTTCGATGCGCCGATAAAGCGTGTTTTTCTTGTATTGCGAAAAATCATTTCCGGTTTGTGCACGCAAAAGGATAATTATTTTTTCGAGTGAGCTACTGTATTTCTCTAACTTTGATTCAATATTCTCACGTAAAATGGCCTTATCAATTCCCAGTAGTTTTGCAGGCAGTTCATCGGCAGGAGCAATAAAATCGACAATTACGGCTCCAATTGCATTTCGTGGCATACTGTCGAATTTAGCTGATTCGGGCTGTTGTACCAACACGATTCCGGCTTTTTCCTTTATCGCTTTTAATCCTAAACTACCGTCAGAACCCATACCCCAAAGAATAATACCAATGCTATCTTGCTGTAGATCATCGGCAAGCGAACGGAAAAAGTAATCTACAGGTAGTCGCAAGCCGTGTTTTTCAATTGGCGCAAACAAATGCAATGCACCGTTTAAAATAGACATACTTTTATTTGGTGGAATAACATAAACGCAATTAGGCTTTATTTTAAGCCGGTCGGTAACAGTAACCACATGCATTTCTGTATTACGTTGTAATAACTCCGGCATCATCCCTTTGTGCTCGGGGTCGAGATGCTGAATAATCACAAAAGCCATTCCGCTGTCATCGGGCATATTATCAAAAAACTGCTCCAAAGCCTCTAAGCCGCCGGCGGATGCACCAATGCCAACAATTGGAAACTGACCACTTTTTGCATGATCGGTCTTAGCAAATAACGAATTTAATGTTTCATCATTTGCTTTTTTCCCTTTATTTGGCTTTGTCATGCGTATTTTTTTAATAAAACAGCTACAATGTAAGGACATTTTAATCATTCGACACTAAAAATGGTTTTTATTTAAATAATGTCAGAAATAAAACGCCTCTTTCTCAGGCTTTGATAAGAAAAGCAGCATACCTAATCCCGGGAAAAAACACATCGAACAAAACTTTTTTTTTATGTCCATCCCGAATCGCTCTGCTCTCGGGACTATAGCGGATTACGCGGATTAAAAGGATTTGTTGAGATAGTGGTTAAGTGCGGTGCTGAATTAGTGATAGAAAAGTGTGAATTGAGAACTCTGATGGATTTGAAGAAACGGTTCGCTTTGCGAGCTAATCTTTTGAAAATCCCGAGGCCTCAAAAAGCTTAAGTTATCCTTCACCAATTTCTCAACACCATTAACCGCCAAGTCAA